>NZ_PIGC01000007.1:0-286424 GCF_003050065.1 Vibrio sp. 10N.286.51.C3
TGTAGTTTTGATGTTCTAACGTTGGTCCCTGAATCGGGATTACGGACAGTGCCTGGTGGGTAGTTTGACTGGGGCGGTCTCCTCCCAAAGAGTAACGGAGGAGCACGAAGGTGGGCTAAACACGGTTGGACATCGTGTGGTTAGTGCAATGGCATAAGCCCGCTTGACTGCGAGAATGACAATTCGAGCAGGTGCGAAAGCAGGTCATAGTGATCCGGTGGTTCTGAATGGAAGGGCCATCGCTCAACGGATAAAAGGTACTCCGGGGATAACAGGCTGATACCGCCCAAGAGTTCATATCGACGGCGGTGTTTGGCACCTCGATGTCGGCTCATCACATCCTGGGGCTGAAGTCGGTCCCAAGGGTATGGCTGTTCGCCATTTAAAGTGGTACGCGAGCTGGGTTTAGAACGTCGTGAGACAGTTCGGTCCCTATCTGCCGTGGGCGTTGGAAAATTGAAAGGGGCTGCTCCTAGTACGAGAGGACCGGAGTGGACGAACCTCTGGTGTTCGGGTTGTCATGCCAATGGCATTGCCCGGTAGCTAAGTTCGGAATCGATAACCGCTGAAAGCATCTAAGCGGGAAGCGAGCCTTGAGATGAGTTTTCCCTGACGCTTTAAGCGTCCTAAAGGGTTGTCGTAGACTACGACGTTGATAGGCAGGGTGTGTAAGTGCTGCGAGGCATTGAGCTAACCTGTACTAATTGCCCGTGAGGCTTAACCATACAACACCCAAGGGGTTTTGTGGACTCAATAGAAATACCAAACGCTTGAATGAGTTTGAAGAGAAACTTTTAAAGCTCTATTAAATAGAGAAGCAGCTTTCCGAATTTTAAAATTTGCTTGGCGACCATAGCATTGTGGACCCACCTGATTCCATGCCGAACTCAGAAGTGAAACACAATAGCGCCGATGGTAGTGTGGGGCTTCCCCATGTGAGAGTAGGACATCGCCAGGCTTTAAATTAAATCTTTAGGTTGACCAACCTGGAGATATGGACGCTCACTTAGTGAGTTGACCACTGCGGAGTGGTAGTTCAGTTGGTTAGAATACCGGCCTGTCACGCCGGGGGTCGCGGGTTCGAGTCCCGTCCACTCCGCCACTTATTCGATAACCTCGCCTAGTGCGAGGTTTTTTCGAATCTGAAGTAGTAAAAAGTTTTAGGGGTGTAGCTCCAATTGGCAGAGCAGCGGATTCCAAATCCGCGTGTTGGGAGTTCGAATCTCTCCACCCCTGCCATATACGAAGCCTCAGCAGAAATGCTGAGGCTTTTTTACATCTGTTGCTTCTACGAAGCAATGTTGGGAGCTGGATCGCCAGCCCGGTCTAATCTCCGGAGTGCCGGCCCAGTCCACCCCTGTCATATTTAAGGCTCTAGCAGAAATGCTAAAGCCTTTTTGCTTTCTGAATCTAATATACGCCATTAGTAAGCCGCGGATTCCCCGACTTACTAAAATAGAGGGTGCAGGGATTTCGAATCTCTCCACCCCGCCATATCAAAGCCTCAGCAGAACTTCTGGGGCTTGTTTACGTCTGTTGCTTTGCCAGCCAGCTCGAATCTCCGGAGGGACCTAAGTCCACCCCAGGCTAGACTGCGCGTCCCGTAGAAATGCTAGAGCCTTTATTATTCCTGTCATCTTTAGAAGTTACACTGGAAATACCAAGTGCTCCTTTAGCTATCTCTATCTACTCAACCTCTTGAACTCCTGCTTTGTATAGCCTTGTCGAATATGAAGACTTAGTTCAAAACCAGAGCTTTCTGATCAACACTCATTTTGCTCTGCAGTTTTGCTAATTAATAACTAGCGATATTAACGCTATTTAAGCGAGACGTTGAGTCCTGTTGTTTTTGTTTCCACATGAAAGGTTAAGCCTTTCATCTGGCACTTATACAATCTTGAGAGTGGTTTATTGGGTAGACTCGCGACTGCGAATAGGAACTAGTTCTCTGTATGGTTGAACTTCCTGAAAGAGTTCTGGCCAAATCTAGTGTTTACCCTACATTGAGATTTTTGATTACTCCAATATCAGTACATCAAATGTCCTAGATACGATCGATGTGCTACATATACCTTTAGCTAGAGCTTCAGTGAGAAAATTGGTAAGTCTGATTTTCATCAGGTATAAAAAAGGCTACCTAAATTAGGCAGCCTAGTTTAATTTTTTAGATGTTAATCTAGCTCTTTCTCAGCTTGCTTCGCTTTTTCTATCATAGGAGTGATCGTCGAGCCCTGAACGAGAATCGAGAACACTACTACGGCATAGGTCATAACAAGGATTATCTCTTTAACATCTATTGCCTTATCTTCTATTACCCAGATACCTGAAGGGATTGAAAGTGCCATCGCTAGAGCTAGACCACCACGCAAGCCACCCCAAGTTAGAATCTTAATCGACCATGGGTTGTAAGTTCTAAAGCGTTTAAATCCGATGTAAGACAAGAAAACACTCAAGTAGCGTGCACTCAATACTAGAGGGACTGCGAATGCCATTAAGATCCAGTCTTCTTGGTGGAATTTGAATAGCAGCATCGACATACCAATTAATAGGAATAATACGCCGTTTAAGAATTCATCTATTAATTCCCAGAAATGATCTAGGTGATCTTCACTCTCTTTTGAGAATCCGATAAAGCGAGTCCAGTTACCAATCATGATACCTGATACCACCATTGCTAATGGTCCTGATACATGTAGAACTTCAGCAAACGCATAACCAGCAGTTGGGATGCCGATCGTCAATAGTAACTCCATCGAGTGGTCATCGGTGTTACTGATTAGGTAGTGGAATACGAGACCTAAAACAAAACCGTAGACAATGCCGCCAATCGCCTCTTGAACGAATAACATGGTGACACTACCGACAGTCGGTGCTTCTGTACCGAATGCGATAGTAAATAAGGTTACGAAGATAACCAAACCAAAACCATCGTTAAATAGAGACTCTCCCTCGATTTGAGTAGAGATTCGTCTTGGCGCATCGAGTTTCTTTACGATGGCTAGCACGGCAATGGGATCGGTAGGGGAGATTAGAGAGCCAAACAGTAGGCAGTAAATTAGATCAAATTGAATACCAATAAACTGACAGAACCCGTACAGCACAAAACCGATAAAGAATGTTGAAAACAGCGTTGCACCTAATGCGAGTACTGTTATTTCCCACTTCTGGTCTTTTAGGTTTGGTAATTTAATCCCCAAACCACCGGCAAAGAGCAAGAACCCCAAGATTCCCTTAAGTAAGAAATCTTCAAAGTTGATACTGGCAACGGTTTCTGAGGCGATGTCAGCCAATTGGAACCAATTGTTTTGTCCCGCAATGATAATCAATAGAGATAACATCATTGAGCCAGCTGTGATGGCGATGGTTGTCTGCATTTTACCAATTTTGGTATTCACGAAAGCAATAAGCATGGCTGCAGCGGACAAGAAGCATAAGGTGTAATAGACCGACATTGGGATTCCAACATGTAACAAAGTATGAATATGAATATGAATTTTCGTTGTCTCATGCTCAAATAGCAAACATTTTTTTGTCATGAGTCGGTAATCAATTTCCTTTTTTAGACGTCTAGACTCCTTTTTAATGTGTGATAGGATGGAGGGATAATTAAAGGAATGAGGTTGTACCGTGGGAAGTAATGTAAGGCAAAAGATTGACGCTCTGTTGAAGCAACGAATTTTACTGATTGATGGTGGCATGGGCACCATGATTCAGGATTATAAATTGGAAGAGCAAGACTATCGTGGTGAACGCTTTGCTGATTGGCACAGTGACTTAAAGGGCAACAATGACCTTTTAGTTCTTACACAGCCTAAGCTTATCAAAGATATCCATTCAGAATACTTGGAAGCTGGGGCTGACATCCTCGAAACCAATACCTTTAACGCTACAACCATCGCTATGGCCGACTATGATATGGAAAGCCTTAGTGAAGAAATTAACTTTTCTGCTGCCAAGCTTGCTCGTGAAGCGGCTGATGAATGGACCGCAAAGACCCCAGAAAAGCCTCGCTTCGTCGCGGGTGTATTAGGTCCAACTAACCGAACTTGTTCTATCTCGCCTGATGTAAACGATCCAGGTTATCGAAATGTTAGCTTTGACGAGTTAGTTGAAGCTTATTCTGAGTCGACTCGCGCGCTTATTAAGGGCGGTTCAGACTTAATTCTTATCGAAACTATCTTCGATACGTTGAACGCGAAAGCGTGTGCTTTTGCGGTTGAATCCGTTTTCGAAGAAGTGGGCATTACTCTACCTGTTATGATCTCCGGTACCATTACTGATGCTTCAGGTCGTACGCTTTCAGGTCAGACGACAGAAGCATTCTACAACGCACTTCGTCATGTAAAACCTATCTCATTTGGATTGAACTGTGCATTAGGTCCTGATGAACTGCGAGAGTACGTTGGTGAGATGTCTCGCATCTCAGAATGTAACGTTTCCGCTCACCCTAATGCAGGTTTGCCTAACGCATTTGGTGAGTATGACCTTTCGCCTGAAGATATGGCTGAGCACGTTAAGGAATGGGCTGAAAGTGGCTTCTTGAACCTAATTGGTGGCTGTTGTGGTACTACTCCAGAGCATATCCGCCAAATGGCTGAGGCAGTTGAAGGTGTAACGCCGCGTCAATTGCCGGATTTACCTGTTTCTTGCCGTCTTTCGGGACTAGAGCCACTGACGATAGCTAAAGAATCTTTGTTCGTGAACGTGGGTGAGCGTACTAACGTTACCGGTTCTGCCCGCTTTAAGCGCCTTATTAAGGAAGAGCTTTACGACGAAGCCTTGAGTGTTGCTCGAGAGCAAGTTGAGAACGGTGCTCAAATTATCGATATCAACATGGATGAAGGGATGCTAGACGCTGAGGCGTGTATGGTTAAATTCCTTAATCTATGTGCGTCAGAACCAGAAATCTCGAAAGTGCCAGTCATGGTCGACTCTTCTAAGTGGGAAGTTATCGAAGCTGGTCTGAAATGTATTCAAGGCAAAGGTATCGTTAACTCAATCTCTCTAAAAGAAGGCAAAGAGAAGTTTGTTGAGCAAGCCAAATTAGTTCGTCGTTATGGTGCAGCTGTCATTGTGATGGCGTTCGATGAAGTCGGGCAGGCTGATACTCGAGAGCGTAAAGTCGAGATCTGTACCAATGCCTACAACATTCTTGTTGATGAGGTTGGCTTCCCACCTGAAGACATTATTTTTGACCCGAACATCTTCGCGGTTGCTACTGGTATTGATGAACATAACAACTATGCGGTCGATTTCATCGAAGCTGTAGGGGATATCAAGCGTGATCTCCCTCATGCGATGATCTCTGGTGGTGTATCGAACGTGTCGTTCTCATTCCGCGGTAACAATTACGTTCGTGAGGCAATCCACGCAGTATTCCTATATCACTGTTTTAAAAATGGTATGGATATGGGCATCGTAAACGCTGGTCAACTGGAAATTTACGATAATGTTCCAGAAGATCTGCGTGATGCTGTTGAAGATGTTGTATTGAACCGTCGTGATGATTCGACTGAACGATTGCTTGAAATGGCGACCGAATACCTAGAGCGTGCTGTCGGTAAGGTTGAAGATAAATCTGCTCTAGAATGGAGAACTTGGCCTGTAGAGAAGCGCTTAGAGCACTCTTTGGTTAAAGGTATCACCGATTTTATCGTTGAAGATACCGAAGAAGCTCGCGTTAATGCCTCTCGCCCTATCGAGGTGATTGAAGGCCCTCTAATGGACGGCATGAACGTTGTCGGTGACCTATTTGGTGAAGGTAAGATGTTCTTACCACAGGTTGTAAAGTCTGCGCGTGTTATGAAACAAGCGGTTGCCCACCTAGAACCATTCATCAATGCATCGAAAGAAGTGGGCGCAACTAACGGTAAGATTCTATTAGCGACCGTTAAAGGTGACGTACACGATATTGGTAAGAATATCGTTGGCGTGGTTTTACAGTGTAATAACTACGAGATCATCGATTTAGGCGTAATGGTTTCTTGTGAGAAGATTCTCAAGGTCGCAAAAGAAGAGAATGTCGACATTATTGGCCTGTCTGGACTGATTACACCGTCTCTTGATGAAATGGTACACGTTGCCAAAGAGATGGAAAGACAAGGTTTTAAGCTTCCTCTATTGATCGGCGGCGCAACTACATCTAAAGCGCACACTGCGGTCAAGATTGAACAAAATTATTCAGAACCTGTTGTATACGTAAATAATGCCTCGCGCGCTGTAGGTGTGTGTACTTCACTACTTTCTGATGAATTGAAGCCCGCTTTCGTTGAGAAGCTAGATATCGACTATGATCGCGTTCGAGACCAGCACAATCGTAAGAAGCCGCGCACTAAGCCTGTCACACTTGAAAGAGCTCGTGCCAATAAAGTCGCTATCGATTGGGATGCGTATACGCCACCGGCACCCGCTAAGCCGGGAGTTCACATCTTCAATGATTTTGATGTAGCTACTCTGCGTCAGTACATCGATTGGACTCCATTCTTTATGACATGGTCATTGGTTGGTAAGTACCCTGCGATCATTGATCATGAAGAAGTGGGTGAAGAAGCAAAACGTTTATTCAAAGATGCCAATGATTTACTGGATCGCGTAGAGAAAGAGAAGCTGCTTGAAGCGCGTGGTATGTGTGCCATGTTCCCAGCGAACAGTGTTGGTGATGATATTGAAGTGTATACCGATGAATCTCGTACCGAAGTTCTAAAAGTTCTACACAACCTTCGTCAACAAACAGAGAAACCAAAAGGCTTTAACTATTGCCTGTCAGATTACATTGCGCCAAAAGAAAGCGGTAAAGCGGATTGGATTGGTGGCTTTGCGGTAACCGGTGGTATTGGTGAGCGAGAGCTGGCTGATGAATACAAAGCGAAAGGCGATGACTACAACGCAATCATGATTCAGGCGGTTGCTGACCGATTGGCTGAAGCGTTCGCAGAGTATCTGCATAAAGAAGTGAGAAAGGATATTTGGGGCTACTCGCCAGATGAGGATTTGTCTAACGACGATTTGATTCGAGAGAAATACCAAGGTATTCGTCCAGCTCCAGGTTACCCTGCTTGCCCAGAGCATACAGAGAAAGGCACGTTGTGGGAGCTGATGGACGTTGAAAAGGCAATCGATATGTCATTAACGACAAGCTACGCGATGTGGCCTGGTGCCTCAGTGTCTGGTATGTACTTCTCACACCCTGATGCTAGATACTTTGCTATTGCTCAGATTCAACAGGATCAAGTGGATAGCTATGCTGACCGCAAAGGTTGGGACATGTTAGAAGCCGAGAAGTGGTTAGGTCCAAACATTAACTAGTTTGAATCTATAACGAGCTTTGATTCGTAAAGTTAAAAAGAGAAAGGGTTGCTGAATGGCAACCCTTTTTGTATTTGTGATTTAGTTATTTATCTGTCGATGATAAACGGACTTTCTATTCAAATAACTCTTGGTGCAGTTTTTGAATCGCCAACTTAGAAACAGATTCATCTAGCAAGAAACACAGGTTGTGTGGGCTTGCTCCGTAACAAATCATGCGTAGGTTGAAATCTTCAAGAGTGCCGAATACCTGCTTCGCATAGCCTTTGCTTTCGCTCATGTTGTTACCAATAAGCGCAACAAGGCATAGGTCGTGCTCAATATCGACAGAACACAGCTCTTCAAGCTCAAGACGAGCGGCTTCAGGTAACTCAGGAGCACCACCTGAAGTGTCTGTTTGATCCAGAGTGAGTGACACACTGATCTCTGAGGTGGTGATAAGATCGACCGAGATCTTATGTTTAGCAAGGATCTCGAATACCTTTGCCAAGAAGCCATAGGCATGGAACATGTTAGCGCTGCGGAGTGTAACCATAGTTTGGTTGCAGCGTAGGGCAAGCGCTCTAAATAGAGGGGAGCTTTCAACTTCTTGACGAATCCAAGTTCCACCGAGCTCTGGTGCTTTAGAAGAGCCGACAAATACTGGGATTTGGTGGCGCAGTGCAGGTACTAGAGTTGATGGGTGTAAGATCTTCGCACCAAAGTTTGCCATTTCCGATGCTTCACTAAAGCTGATCTCTGGGATAGGAGAAGCTTTAGGTGCAATACGAGGATCAGTGGTGTAGATACCCGGAACATCCGTCCAGATTTCTAAACCAATCGCCTGTACAGATTCGGCAATCAATGCTGCTGAGTAATCACTGCCACCGCGGCCTAAAGTCGTGGTGTTACCTTCGCTATCAGCACCGATAAAACCTTGGGTCACGACAACTTGTTGTTGGCAAAGTGGCATAAGTTTCTGTTGCGCTAGAGCGGCAATATCTTCGAGTTGAGGTTCGGCTTTACCAAAATCATCATTAGTGCGCATCACATCTCTGATATCAAAGCGAACTGCAGGAGTCCCTCGTTCACGGATGATCTGAGCCAAGATGTGTGTCGACATCAACTCGCCACATGCGACAAGGTGATCAGTCAGTTTGGTACTGGTTTGAAATGATGCCGCTTCTGCTGCGCTCGCAATGTCATCAAGAATGCTGTGAACTTCTTTTTCGATGCTGACTGAGTCTGCCAGTTGGCCAAGAATTGCGTTATGAATGTCCGCTAATTGAGCCATCAATTCCTGACGACGAGCTTTATCTTGAACGCCATTCGCCAGTTCAACCAGCAAGTTAGTCACACCAGAACACGCAGAACTTACGACTAACTTGGTATTTGAGTTGTTTTCAATAATGGCAGCACAACGGCTCATTGCTTCAAAGTTGGCAACACTTGTACCACCAAACTTAGCGACATTAAAAGAACCAGCTACATTAGATGCACTCACGATATATCTCCCACGACTTCCTAAAATAAAATTACGGTTGGGTAATCCAACGTCCGATGTTTTTCGAAGAGAGTTTTAGAGCAAAAAGAGAGGAATTATTAGAATAGTAACCTCAGAAGCTCTTCACCATATAGAAATGGCGACAGTTGACGGGATTCAGCCCGCTCAACCGATAATAAAGGTCCTGCATTCTTTTATTATCTCGGCACTGCTCCCCATAAATGTTTTGTATTGGAAATGCGGTTCCACAAAACACCTGCCTGGGCAGTGCTCCTCTTCTGCTAGATAGCCATTTCATTGAACGTGTTTGCGGTAACAATGTCAATCCGTAACTTGAGATAATTGAAAAATAATTTTAACAATTATGTGACAGTGGTTTGACCTCAATACTTATGGCTAATTGCTGAGGTAATCAATTTGCTTTAGGGTGGATTGTTCACAACATTAACGTAAGGGATGTACATGTCTAATTTAACACTCACTACTGCTATCGATAGCTTTTATCCACCACACCGAACGTTAATGGGACCAGGTCCTTCTGATATCTCACCTCAGGTACTGCAGGCTCTAAGCCGTCCGACGATTGGTCACTTAGATCCGCTTTTTATTGCGATGATGGATGAGCTTAAACAGCTTCTTAAATACGCTTTTCAGACTGAAAACGAATTTACGATTGCCGTTTCTGCACCGGGCAGTGCGGGTATGGAGACCTGTTTTGTTAACTTGATTGAGCCTGGTGAAAAGGTGATTGTTTGTCGTAACGGTGTCTTCGGTGAGCGTATGCGAGAAAACGTGGTGCGCTGTGGTGGCGAAGCCATCCTTGTTGATGACGAGTGGGGCAAGCCCGTTTCAGTTGAAAAGGTAGAACAAGCATTGGCAGAAAACCCCGATGCTGTTGCGGTTGCATTTGTGCATGCAGAGACATCAACTGGAGCGCTATCTGATGCTCAAGCTATCTCAGCTATCGCTCGTCAGTTTGATGCGTTAACGATTGTCGATGCAGTGACATCACTTGGTGGTGTGCCATTGCTGGTTGATGAGTGGCAGCTAGATGCGGTTTATTCTGGCAGCCAAAAGTGTCTGTCTTGTGTGCCAGGGCTATCTCCGGTGACTTTCTCTCAGCGTGCCGTTGATAAAATGAAAGCCCGCCAAGCTCCAGTGCAAAGCTGGTTCTTAGATCAAAGTTTAGTATTAGGTTACTGGAGCGGAGAAGGTAAGCGCAGCTACCACCATACCGCACCTGTAAATAGCCTCTATGCTCTGCATGAGTCGCTGGTTTTGTTGAAAAATGAAGGCTTAGATAATGCGTGGTCTCGTCATCATGCGATGCACCAGGAGCTTAAAGAAGGCGTAGAAGCTCTAGGGTTAAAGTTTGTGGTTGATGAAGAGAGTCGCCTGCCGCAGCTGAACGCACTTTATTTCCCTGAAGGAATTGATGAAGCTAAGATCAGAACGCAGCTTTTAGAAGAATACAATCTTGAAATCGGTGCAGGGCTGGGCTCTTTGGCTGGTAAGGCATGGCGTATCGGCCTAATGGGTTACGGTGCTCGTAAAGAGAATGTTGCGCTGTGTCTCAAAGCGTTAAAAGATGTTCTGAAATAGTAGTGGCAATGAACTGAAATTAAAGAGAAAAGCGCCCGAGAGATCGGGCGCTTTTTTGTGTCTAACCGAAAGGTCAAAAATGGTGCTTCAGTTCCGAATTCTAAACATCACTCAGCAGATGAAACGGTATCTTCTGCTTGTGACACTTTCTTATACTGAACCTTTGAAAAGTCTCTATCTGGGAACAAGAAGCTTGCTTCACTACGAATTTGTTCCGCCTTGCTGTGATCCCCCAATCCTTGATAAGCAAGAATAAGGTTGCTGTAAAAAGCCGGCCTAGGCTTACTCTTGATGATCTCTAACGACCAGTCGATGTAAGGCTGGATAAGGCTCGGGTCTGCTTTATAGAGACCAATATTAAGGTATGTGCTGTATATGTCCCAATCATAGCGATCTTTCCAGACTACGGGGTTGGTTACTTGCTTAAGAATGTCTGGGTTTTTAGGCTTAGACAGCTCAAACTTAGTCAGGACATAGTTGGTATGCAGAGCGCTCAACATATAAAAACTGACCAAGATAGGTATTACTAAGCTCGATACTCGAAACAAGGTTTTACTGATGATACTGAACGGCTGTTGATAGTGTCGGGAAGAGCGTTGATCGACCCAGTAAATCAATATAATGAATGTTATCCAGTGAATCGCCGAGTGGTAAAAAGGATACTCAAGTTGAGAGTGCAAAAGGATTGGAATGAATAATGCGAGCAGGGCTAGACGCGTTCCCTTTGCAGAACTTGCTATGCGTGACATAACCAATATTGCAGCAATCAAGATTCCGATGATTGGTACTATGCCCCCTTCAACTCCCCAAAGCAGGAACTCATTGTGAGGGTGATCCATTGAAGGAAGGCCGGGATGATAGTTCGAGTTGAGTTGATGTTGGCGAGCCGTATACAAGGTGTACTCAGATTCAAATTTCCCGTAACCATAACCGGTAAATGGCTTTTCGATCATCATATCTAGAGCTTGTGGGAAGGTATAAGCTCGTGGGCTTTCTAGATTCACCTTCTTGCTAGCGATACTGTCTGTAGCACTGAGGTTAATAACCGTAAACGCAACAGCGATACCAACCACTACTGATATACACCATCCGTAGAAGCGTTTCTTGGTCGAGAATTTGTATAGATAAGGCAGAATGCAGACAAACCCAATGACGGCAGCTAACCATCCTGTACGTGATGCGATGATGATCAGCAGTGGCACGGTTAAAGTTGGGGTCAGATACAGTAAGAAAGACTCACTGATCTTATGGTTATATTTAGCGGGCTGCCTTGCTAAAAGGTAAGCTGAAAGCACAAAGCCCGTAGCAAGGAAGCTTGCCATTACATTCGGTTGTTGGAATATCCCATATGGTCGGTTTGCCGCTGTGTTGTAGCCAAATAGGTTGCCAGGCTCCAAGAAGAAATATTGCACATAGCCAAATAGTGCTTGTATGACAACAGCAAGCACAATGAACCACAACATGCGCTGCTTGTGCTTATTGCTGAATTTAAATTGCTGCAGCACGACGAATAATGCAAAGCCCGCCCACAATCCAAGCAACCGTCCTGAAGCTCCTTGAGGAGCTGCATTGCTGTATAAAATGGGTAGTGTGAGTATGACGCAGCTTATCAACAAGCCAATCGTTAATTTTGAATACTTAAGTACTCGGTTGGTAGCGAGTTGGTAAAAGCCAATTGCTAGCGTGAAGCTTAGCGCCAGCCAAGTTGTTGGGTTAAATGATAACGCAAGCCCCGAGCCTCCAGGGTTAGGCATGAAAAAATGCATGGCTAACAAGAATACAACAGCTAAAGAAGCCAGAAATGCTTTGTTGAGTGGTAGCTGAGTGACCTGATTTTCTAGCTGGGTACCGCTAGTGTGTATTGTTGCCATAAATCCCTAACCTTATAAAAACAGAGCTTGTTCCTTCTGAAACAAGCTCTGTTACTTTAACATTTTTCTGTCTGCTCGCAGGGCGCTATTTTACACCTACTTCAAATTTAACATAGGCTTAAGGAAGCGAGCGGTGTGTGAACCTTCGACTAAAGCCACATCTTCAGGTGTACCTTCTGCAACAATCTCGCCACCACCTTGACCACCTTCTGGGCCAAGATCTAGGATCCAGTCTGCTGTTTTAACGACATCTAGGTTGTGCTCAATCACGACAACCGTATTACCGTGATCACGCAACCTATGTAGTACTGTTAACAGCTGCTGAATATCGTGGAAATGAAGACCTGTTGTTGGTTCATCTAGAATGTACAAGGTTTTACCTGTGTCTCGCTTCGATAGCTCACGCGCCAATTTAACACGCTGCGCTTCACCACCAGATAAGGTTGTCGCTGCTTGCCCTAAGCGAATGTAAGATAGACCCACGTCCATGAGTGTTTGCAGTTTACGAGCAATCACTGGAACCGGATTGAAGAACTCACGCGCATCTTCTACGGTCATTTCAAGGACTTCGTCAATGGTTTTGCCCTTGTAACGAACTTCTAGTGTTTCACGGTTGTAGCGTTTACCTTTACACACATCACACGGTACATACACATCTGGCAAGAAGTGCATCTCTACTTTGATTACGCCATCACCCTGACAAGCCTCACAACGACCACCACGCACGTTAAAGCTGAATCGACCTGGTTTATAACCACGAGATCGTGACTCTTGTGTGCCTGCGAATAATTCACGGATAGGTGTGAAGATCCCTGTGTAGGTTGCAGGGTTTGACCTTGGTGTACGACCGATAGGGCTTTGATCTATGTCGATCACCTTATCAAAATGTTCTAATCCATTAATCTTTTTGTGTTGTGCAGGAACAGCAGTCGTGGCCCCGTTTAATTGAGTGTGGGCGACTTTGAAGAAGGTGTCATTGATTAGTGTTGATTTACCTGAACCTGATACACCTGTAATACAACTGAATAAGCCTACAGGAATTGTCGCGGTGACATTCTTTAGGTTGTTCCCCGTTGCGCCTACGATCTCTACGACCTTTTTCTTGTCGATAGGTGTTCTCTTTTCTGGCACTGCAATTTCTTTGGCGCCGCTCAGGTATTGGCCTGTCAAAGAGTTCGGGTTCTTGATGATGTCTTGCATGGTGCCTTCTGCTACCACGTGTCCACCATGCACACCTGCACCTGGGCCGATATCGATAACATGGTCAGCACAACGGATTGCGTCTTCATCATGTTCAACAACAAGCACCGTATTACCTAGATCTCTGAGGTGAACCAAAGTTTGCAGCAGACGTTCATTATCGCGCTGGTGGAGGCCAATCGATGGTTCATCCAGTACATACATAACGCCAACTAAACCGGCACCGATTTGGCTCGCCAAACGAATACGTTGCGCCTCACCACCAGACAGCGTCTCGGCACTGCGTGATAGGTTAAGGTAGTTTAAACCAACGTTGACTAAGAAATGCAGACGATCATTGATCTCTTTCATCACTTTATCTGCGATCTGCCCACGCTGACCGTCTAATTTCAATTCTTGGAAAAATTGTAGTGCGTCAGCAATGCTCAGTTCAACGATTTCCGGCAGTGTTGTATCACCAATGAAAACATTTCGAGCCTCTAATCTTAAGCGAGTACCATCACAGCTAGAACATGATTTGGTTGATATATATTTGGCAAGATCTTCACGCACCGCGCTAGATTCAGTATCACGGTAACGGCGCTCTAAGGTATTTAATATTCCCTCGAATGGATGACGCTTAACTCGAATATCACCTCGGTCATTGATGTACTTGAATTCCACTTCAGTACGACCTGATCCTTTTAGAATGATCTCTTGAGTCTTTTTCGGTAGAGAATTAAATGGTGCATACAGGTCAAAACCATAATGTTCTGACAGCGATGTTAGCATTTGGAAATAGTAGTAGTTCTTTTGATCCCAACCTTTGATCGCACCTTCTGCGATACTTAGGTTCTCATCCAAAATCACTCGGCTTGGGTCAAAATACTGCTGAACCCCAAGACCATCACAAGTACCGCATGCCCCAGCTGGGTTATTGAAAGAGAATAGGCGAGGCTCTAGTTCCTGCATGCTGTAGCCACACTTTGGACAAGCGAAGTTAGCAGAGAATACGATCTCTTCTTGGTCTGTTTCATCCATCCAACCGACGACAGCGATGCCGCCAGATAGCTCTAATGTGGTCTCGAATGACTCAGCTAAACGCTGTTGAAGATCAGGACGAACTTTGAATCTGTCTACCACGACTTCAATGGTGTGTTTCTTATGAAGTTCAAGTGCTGGTGGATCGGATAGATCACAGGTTTCACCATCAATGCGCGCACGGATAAAGCCTTGTGCCGCTAAGTTTTCCAGTGTTTTAACATGCTCACCTTTACGCTCTTTGACGATCGGTGCCATTAACATCATCTTTGAGCCTTCAGGCAGTTCTAATACCTTGTCGACCATTTGGCTGATGGTTTGCGCAGCTAGAGGGATGTTGTGATCTGGACAGCGAGGTTCGCCAACTCGCGCATACAGTAACCTAAGGTAGTCATAGACTTCAGTAATAGTACCGACGGTTGAGCGGGGGTTATGTGACGTCGATTTTTGCTCTATCGAGATAGCTGGAGATAAACCTTCGATGTGGTCTACATCGGGTTTTTCCATAAGAGATAGAAATTGGCGAGCGTAGGCAGACAAAGACTCAACATAGCGACGTTGTCCCTCTGCGTAGAGAGTATCAAACGCAAGTGACGACTTCCCTGAACCGGATAGTCCAGTGATAACCGTGAGTTTATCGCGGGGAATCGTTAGGTTAACGTCTTTGAGGTTATGCGTACGAGCGCCTCTAATTTCTATTTTATCCATCTCAATAGACCATGTAATTTTAAGTGGCTAAAGTATTACATAGAGTGAGATTTGTGCAAAGTTTTACTGGATAAAAAAACAGTAAAATAAAAAAAGGGTGACTCATCGAGTCACCCTTTTACCATTCGAAACGCTAGTTATTAACCAGTCGTTATGCTTCTTTCTTTGTCGAGTGCTTACCTAGCTCAATTTGCTTTTGGTCTTTTTTGTATAGGTTTTCGAAGCAGTAGTTTGTTGCTTCGATATAACCTTCAACACTACCACAGTCAAAACGTTGGCCTTTAAATTTGTAAGCCAATACACAACCCGCTTTTGCTTGTTTTAACAATGCATCGGTAATCTGGATCTCGCCGCCTTTACCTGGTTCTGTTTGCTCAATTAGTTCAAAGATATCTGGAGTCAGAATATAACGACCAATGATCGCTAGGTTGCTTGGAGCAGTACCTTGTTCTGGCTTTTCTACCATGTCATCAACACGGAAAAGATCATCTTTAATCATTTCGCCTGAGATAACACCGTACTTGTGAGTTTCTTCTTCAGGAACTTCTTGTACAGCAACAATAGAACAGCGGAACTGTTTGTATAGCGCAACCATTTGAGCCAATACACCTTGTTGCTCGTTAACACAAAGGTCATCGGCAAGTACAACGGCGAATGGTTCATCACCTACAAGTTCGCGACCCGTCAAGATAGCGTGGCCAAGGCCTTTCATCTCACGTTGACGAATGTAGGTGAAGTTTGCTGCTTCAATCGTTTCACGGATATTAACCAATAGATCTTCTTTATTGGTACCGCTAATCTGGTGTTCAAGCTCGTAGTTTTTATCAAAGTGATCCATGATCGAGTGCTTACCACGTCCAGTAACGATGCACATTCCATCCATACCAGCTTCAATAGCTTCCTCTACACCGTATTCAATCAGAGGTTTGTTTACTACAGGCATCATTTCTTTAGGCATTGACTTGGTTGCAGGTAAAAAACGTGTACCGTAGCCAGCTGCCGGGAAAAGGCACTTTTTGATCATGATAAGACCCTTTATCTATAATAATTATTGATTCAACTGAGTTGTTGATATTTCTGAGGGCAACTCTAGCATAAGTTATGTCGAAAATTCAGCAACAATAGCCATGGTTTACTAGAGCTTCCCTCAAAATTATCGTCAGACTAAGAGGTGGGTCGATTATGCAAGCAGGTTCTGGTTTGCCCATGCTATCGCTTGAACTCTATTTTTTACCGCAAGCTTACGGAATATCTGATAGAGGTGAGATTTAACCGTGAACTCACTAATAAACAAGTCATCGGCGATTTGTGTGTTTGAAGACCCTGATTGAAGACAGCGAATCACCTGAATCTCACGAATGGTTAAATCAACATTGGTTGGTGTCGTGTTGGTATTGACCATATTGCGATAATAAAACAACAGTTGATTGGTTACCTTCCTTGGCAGCCAGTTATCGCCATCAATGACTTCTTGAAGACCACGAGCAATCTTGTCCTTTTGTTCAGTGTTGTAAAAGAGTCCTTTTAGTACCCCATAGGTAAGAAGCTCTGAGGTTGGAAGTTGCTGGGGGACATTGAATAAAATGATTTCGTGATTTTTCCACATAACAGTCAGGTTAGGACAAATAACCAGTAGTTGTGGTACCTCTCTGTAATCGACGAGTAAGATCC
This sequence comes from Vibrio sp. 10N.286.51.C3, assembly GCF_003050065.1. Taxonomy (NCBI): domain Bacteria; kingdom Pseudomonadati; phylum Pseudomonadota; class Gammaproteobacteria; order Vibrionales; family Vibrionaceae; genus Vibrio; species Vibrio sp. 10N.286.51.C3. The sequence goes on from NZ_PIGC01000007.1 coordinate 16,861, forward strand.
GGTTACTCTGCTTTCTATCAACTAGCATTAATTCGTCGGGTGTCATTTTGTAGAGAATAATAGATAAGTGCTTTTCTATCTCTTTTACATGTAGATAGGTATCGTTTGGGTCGATGCACAGAAAGTGTAAAGTGCGAGCGTATCTTGATTTTCTCATTGAAACGTCCTGTTTGAGTGGGATTAGATTCCACGTTGTCATGCAGGCTTTCGCTTCTCTAGCGCCTTGATAGTGACTTGCGTTGAATATCAATTATCAAAGTAAATGAGTGGTTTGTAAGTGGAGAAAAAAGCAACATCGCTCTGAATATCATGATTTGTTACGTTTTTATTCTTTGTGGTGGAGTGAGAATAGGAAGCGATTTATCACAACAGAAAAGCATGCTATTCTTGTGCGCTAAAAATTTTCTGAGACTATGAATTTAGACGGAGCAAATCATGGCTAGCCGTGGAGTTAACAAAGTTATATTAGTGGGTAACCTAGGTAATGACCCTGAAATTCGTTACATGCCAAATGGCGGCGCAGTAGCGAACATTACCATTGCAACGTCAGAGTCATGGCGTGATAAAGCAACTGGCGAGCAGCGTGAAAAAACAGAATGGCACCGTGTTGCTCTGTTTGGCAAGCTTGCGGAAGTTGCTGGTGAGTACCTGCGTAAAGGTTCTCAAGTTTACATTGAAGGTCAACTTCAAACGCGTAAATGGCAAGATCAAAGCGGTCAAGATCGCTACACAACTGAAGTGGTTGTTCAAGGCTTCAACGGTGTAATGCAAATGCTTGGCGGCCGTGCTCAAGGTGGTGCTCCTGCTCAAGGTGGCATGGGTAACAACCAACAGCAAGGTGGTTGGGGTCAGCCACAGCAGCCACAACAACAGCAGCAACAATACAGTGCTCCAGCTCAACAGCAGCCGAAAGCACCTCAACAAGCTCCTCAGCAGGCTCAACCTCAATATAATGAGCCGCCAATGGATTTTGATGATGACATCCCATTTTAAGCTCTGTTTTTAATATATTATAAAGACAGTATTAAATTGGAAAAAGCCGCGTTCATCGCGGCTTTTTGTTACCTACAATTCTTAACGCTTTATTTACAACGTCAATTTATAGTATAAGTAGCAATACGGTATAATGTGAGTTGAAAAGGATTTCGTTATTCATGAGATATACCCCGACACTAAAGTTGAGCACCCGATTGGTCGCATTTGTCACCGTGATAGTGATCAGCGCGATGTTCATTCTTTTTATTGGTGGCACACTTTCCTTTAAGCGTATTGGACAGGAATATTTAGACCATTATTTGGTTGGTATTGTCGACGTTGTAGATAAAGAGATGGAAGATCCCGACGCCGCGTATTCAATGCAGCGTTGGATGCCTAAAATGTTGCAGGCGAGCAATATTGTTGAGATGAAACTCTCGAACAAGACTGGCATCGTCTATCGTTTCAAAGATACCTCCCCACAAATTGATCCCAATCGTCTTTATGAGAAAAGCTTCATTTTAGAGCGTAATGAAGGGTATCGAATCGAATTTAAAGCACTCCCTCCTTATATTGGCTACAACTACTCAATGGAAGCGATGTGGTCAATTACTTTGGCTGTCGCATTGGTCTTGTTCTGTCTGGCTCGCGGTGTTCGTTGGTTGAAAGAGCAACTCATGGGTTCTGAGATCTTAGAAGAGCGAGGAAGAATGATCCTTGCTGGACAGGTTGAACCTCACGCAAAGGGGGATGAGCGTGAATGGCCTTATACGGCAAGTGAAGCCTTAGATGTATTGATTGAAGAGCTACAAGATGCTCGTCAAGAGCGAAGTCGCTTTGATACCTTTATTCGTACCCATACCTTCCTAGATAAACTCACGGGCACGGCAAACCGAGTTTTATTTGATAATAAACTGGAATCGGTACTACATGAAAGTGGTGCTCGAGGTGGTGTGTTACTGATACGTATCGACGAATGGGAACAAGTTCGTGATGCTAACGACAAGCAAATCACTGACGGCTTTATTATTGAAGTCGGTGAAGTCTTATCGAATATCGTTCAGCGTTATCCAGATGTCATTTTTTCTCGCTATTACGAAGCGGACTTTGCTGTATTCATCCCTCACCAGGGTGCAAAAGATATTGCGACCTTGGCAGGTCAATGTTTAAGGCAGTTGGATAAGCTAACCCCGCCAGAGCCTTTGGAATCTGATAACTGGTGTCATATCGGTGTGACTATGTATACCGAAGGTGATCGTCACAGCCAGATCATGGATGAAACGGAAACGGCATTAAAGAGTGCTCAGTTAGAGCGTATTAATAACTGGAGCCGTTACCCGAAACAGAATAAGAATGAGTTGGATAGAGGCAGTGTTCGTTGGAGAACATTACTTGATAAAGCGCTGCTTCCTGAAAATTTAGTAATCTTTGCTCAGCGGTGTTATCTTATGCCGGAATCTGGTCAAGCTAATGAATTACATAGAGAAATATTTACTAGAATTCAGGATCCTGATAAAGGTTTATTGAAATCGTCTCGATTTATGCCTGCGGTAGAGCAAGTGGGTTATCAAGCTCAAATGGACCAATCGGTTCTAAAGGTTGTGTTGAAATCGCTGAAAGAATCAACTCAACCTATCAACTATTCGGTGAATCTGAATGTTACCCCGTTTGCTAATAAACAGCACTTTAAGTGGTTTAGGAGTGAGTTGTTACAGCTTTCTGCTCAGCACCGCTCTCAGCTTTCATTTGAGTTTCCAGAAGGGCACTTGATTGCTCATCTTGATTATATGAGACCGGTGGCAAAGATGCTACGAGGTTTAGGGTGTAAAGTTGTGGTTGGTCAAGCGGGGCGAACCATTGTTAGCACTCACTATATAAAAGACTTAAAGGTTAATTACATTAAGCTTCATCGAAGCTTAATCAAGAAAATTGATCAAAGGCATGAGAATCAACTGTTTGTCCGAAGCTTAATTGGGGCATGCGGTGACTCTCCAACTCAAGTTATTGCCGTTGGAGTCGAGACAAAACAAGAGAAGAATACTTTGATAGAGTTAGGCATTAACGGCTATCAAGGAAGATATTTCGACGAAGAACAACAAATTATCCCTTTGCCTAACCACGTTGAAAAGGCTGCAAAAGCGGAATCTGTTGTAAAAGTTGGACGAAGAAATCGATGGCGTAAGAGTAGTAGTTAAGAATGAATTTTAAAGCGATTTTAGACAAGATAAAGCCAACGAATAATAAAGGTAGCTCGCAAGTTGTCCTGCTGGGCAATGATGCCATTTATATTTCATCGACAGAACAAGAACCTCAAGTAACCAGTATTCCCGTGGTTAATGGGGACTGGGAGAGTGCGCTAAAAAAATTGCTTAGCAGTGAGGCGTTTGCCAGTAATCGTCTCCAGTTGGTTGTCTGTGCTAACTACTACCAAACCTATCAACTTGATAAACCGGATATTCCAGAGAGTGAATGGTCGGTTGCGTTGCCATTTTTACTCAAAGATCTCGTCTCTGAAAGGGTTACTGAGATCACGGCGAGTGCGGTCGCGCTTCCGACGTCGAACAAGCTGCAAGTGTATGTCTTGCCTAAAAAGCTGTTAGATAAGCTTTTAAATATTGCCAACTCGGTTCAGATCGAATTAGTTGGAGTAGCTCCTGAAGATGAAATCTGGGGTTACAGTGCTGGCGAGTTGTCTAACTTCATCCTTTTACAGCGCAGCGCTAATTCACACTTTAAGTTGGGTGCGTTTGTTGAAAATACCGTTTGTTTTCAAAGAACGATTCGCAGTGTTGTTCCACCTTTAACGGGTGTTGCGTCAAGTGCTCTGCAGTTAGATGGTCTCGCTTTAGAGCTTCAACGCTCGATTGATTACCTTTCTTCACAAATTAAAGGTACACAGCTTCACCAGCTGAAAATTTGCTGTGACGAAGAAGATGAAGCAGAGTTACAAAGTGCCTTAAATAGTACATTGAGCTCGACAGTTTCATTGTTGGCTGAAGATGAACGTGATAATTCAGAGAGTTTGTTGGTTAAACTCGCAGCTGAAAAAGAGACGTTTAAGGTCAATCTTTACCCTGAACATCTTAAGCCTAAAAAAGAATATTTTACGCTGACCAATGTTGTTGCGAGCTGGGGGCTAGTTTGTGTTTTATTGCTTGGTGGTTACTTCGCGATGCAGTACCAAGTATCTAATCTAGATAAAGAACTAACAGCCCTGCAACAAGACTCGAATCAACTTAACAAGCAAGTTAACCAATTGAATAGTAAGTTAACTCAACACAAACCGTCCCCAGAGAAAGTGGCGGCCGTTGCGCGTCTCAAACGTGAGACTCAAGCAAAAAAAGAGGCTTTGAAGGCGGTCGGGCAATACGACGAATCCCAACAAGTCGGGTATTCTGGCGTCATGAATTCCTTAGCTAAACTAGGCCGAAATGACATCTCTCTTTCGCACATCTACATGACCCACGATACTTTAGATCTTAGTGGCTTGGCTCGTAACGCAAATGTCGTTCCGAACTGGATTGGTCAGTTTAAAAGTGAGCTTAATTTAGTTGGACGTGCTTTTGAAAAACTAAAAATAGGTCGTAATGATCAGGATGTGGTGACGTTTGAGTTAAGTACTCGTCGGGAGAGTAAATAATGCAGCAGTGGAATCAACTTAGCGATAAGTTTCTTGCATTGAGCCAAAGAGAAAAATGGCTACTTTTCGTGTGTGGTTTTGTTGGCCTATCCATGTTGTTGTTTACCTTATTGGTAGAGCCCGCGTATCTCAACTTACAAGCGAAAAATGCTAAGGCGACCAGCCTGACTCAATCAAACCAAAGGCAGCAAGGTGAGTTACTTGTTCTACAAGCTAAGTTAAACAAAGACCCAGATAAAGAAATTAACCTCGAATACAAGAAACTAATGCGAGAGAGCCAAGATCTTTCATTGCAGCTTTCAGAAATTGTCGACGGGTTGATTACGCCTTCTCAAATGTCGCAATTATTGGAGAGTGTTCTTAATGCCGGCAATGGGCTTAAGCTTGAATCGCTAGAGTCGTTAAAACCAGAGGCGATTTCGAACAATAAAGAAACCAGTGAATATTCAGGCTACTTTCTTCACCCTGTGAGAATGGAACTAACAGGTAGTTACTTTGATATTTCAGCTTACCTTCAAGCACTTGAGTCTCTTCCTGTTAGCTATTACTGGCGCACATTTGAATACACGGTAGAGGAATATCCTAAAGCTCGACTGGTGTTCGAGGTTTATACATTAGGTACCAGACAGGAGTTTATCGGTGGTTAGAACTCTTTTGTTGTTTCTGCTGTTTAGCAGTTCCGTGGTGTGGGCTGAGCAAGATCCAACGGCGCCATTAGGCTGGCTTTCACCTCAACAGAAAACGGCACCTGCTAAGAAAGCACCAACTCGCTATCGCTTACCTTCTTTAGAAAGCATCGTGTGTAAGGGAGATACGCCTTGCTATGCGATTATGAATGGTCAGATTCTCGGCCAAGGGGAAACGATCAGAGGGTACCGAGTTAAGAACATAGATCCAGAATACGTCACTCTGCAGAGAAGCTCTAAGCAGTGGAAATTAGAGATGTTCTCTTTAGATGTTAAGAATAATTAAGGTTAGAGTGAAGACATGCGTAAACTTGTAGTTGCAATCCTAGTGTCATCTTTGGTCGGCTGTTCGATGGGGCATAGAGATCCTGTTGAGATTAAAGAATCTTTAAACGAATCAATTAATGAAGCCAATAGCAGAGCGCTTCATGAGCTGCCTTCGTCGGTACAAGATGACCTTATGCCTCAGCTTAGTTCTGACTCTATGTCTCCGGGGATGGAAACGGTTAAGCGTTTTCGTATTCAGGCAAAAGGTGTTGAAGCGAGAACCTTTTTTGCAAGCTTAGTGAAAGGTACTGAGTATAGTGCTGCTATTCATCCAAGTGTTTCTGGAAAGCTCACTTTTAATTTAACCGATGTGACGTTAGATGAAGTGCTGGCTGTTGCTCAGGACATGTATGGCTACGATATTGAAAAGCGTGGAAAAGTCATTCAGGTTTACCCTGCAGGTTTACGTACAGTAACGATTCCTGTTGATTACTTACAAGTTAAACGTTCTGGTCGCTCATTAACGACGATCACGACAGGGACTATCACGACTTCTGATTCAAACTCGTCGAGCTCTTCCAGTTCCAATTCAAATTCGTCGAATTCATCCAACTCTTCTAACTCATCGAATTCTACATCGAACGGTGGTACAGAGATTGAAACGACCTCTGAAAGTGACTTTTGGCCACAACTTGAAGCCGCCGTTGCTCACTTAATTGGTTCTGGTGATGGACAGAGCGTCGTTGTTACCCCGCAAGCCAGTGTGATTACTGTGCGTGCTTATCCTGATGAAATCCGTGAAGTTCGTGAGTTCTTAGGCATTTCTCAGAAGCGCTTACAACGCCAAGTGATCTTGGAAGCAAAGATCATGGAAGTGACTTTGAGTGATGGCTACCAGCAGGGTATTAACTGGACCAAGATGTTCTCGTCAAATGGTACTAACTACACAATTGGCATGGGCTCTATTGTTAAAGATGCAGCCGGTACGATAATCCCAGGTACATTGCCAGGGATGGACCCAATTGGTGCAGCTTTAGGTGGTCAATCTAACCTAGTTGTTTCTGGTGGTAGCTTTGAAGCAGTATTAAGTTTCATGGATACACAGGGAGATTTGAACGTGCTGTCTAGCCCTAGAGTGACAGCTGCGAATAACCAGAAAGCGGTTATTAAAGTCGGTACTGATGAATATTATGTAACTGATTTATCAAGTGCGGTTGGTAGTGGCGATAACGCGAATGTCGCTCCTGAGGTTGAATTAACCCCGTTTTTCTCTGGTATCTCTTTGGACGTGACACCTCAGATCGATGATAAAGGCAGTGTGTTTTTACATGTCCACCCGGCAGTTATTGAGGTGGATGAAGAGGTCAAAGAGCTTAACTTGGGTTCAACAACGGGGGTCGTGACGCTTCCTTTGGCAAAAAGCTCTATTCGTGAGTCTGACTCAGTGATTCGTGCTCAAGATGGTGATGTTGTGGTTATTGGTGGCTTGATGAAATCAAATACCAGCGATGTAACCTCTAAAGTTCCATTCCTTGGTGATATTCCAGCCCTCGGCCATTTATTCCGTAATACCAGTCAGTTGACGCAAAAAACTGAGCTTGTGATCTTGCTTAAACCGACAATCGTCGGTGTGAACACATGGCAAACAGAGTTAGAGCGTTCTCGAGATCTGCTTCAACAGTGGTTCCCAGATGATGAAGAGTAGTTACTTACTTTTTCAATGTAGATTGGCAGTATCTAACTAAGCTAGGTTACTTATGTATCAAGCTCATTTTGGTTTTGAACAACTGCCATTTACCTTAACGCCGAATACCGATTTTTTTTATGGTTTAGCGCCTCACTTTGAAGCGATTCAGACGGTAATATCGGCGTTAGAAATGGGCGAGGGCGTGATTAAGGTCACCGGAGAGGTCGGTACTGGAAAAACCATGGTTTGCCGGATGCTGGTCAATCACCTAAATGATTGCACAGCTCTAATTTACCTGCCAAATCCTGTGCTCTCAGGTGCAGACTTACGCCAAGCCGTTGCTAAAGAGCTCGGTTTGACTATCGACAGTGAAGCAACCTTGGTTGACAACATTCAGCATAAGCTCATTGAATTGCACAATTCGGGTTTAAGAGTGGTGGCAATTCTTGATGAAGCTCAGGCTCTATCGGATGAAGCTCTCGAAACACTAAGGCTGTTTGGCAACCTTGAAACAGAAGATAAGAAGCTGCTGCAGATTGTTTTATTGGGGCAGCCTGAGCTGGATGCTCGACTAGAGGCTTACCATCTCAGACAGTTTCGCCAAAGAATCACGTTTAGCTCAACTTTGAGGCCGCTGACTCTCGATGAAACGGTGGCGTATATTGATAACCGGATCGCTAAATCTGGTGGTAATCCTGAGTTGTTCAGTTTGAATCAAAAAAAGGCGATTTGTCGATCGTCGTTAGGTATCCCTAGATTGATCAATCAACTTTGTCATAAGGCTCTATTGCTTTCGTTCAGTGAAGATAAGAAAAGTATCGACAACCAGCATCTGTTTTCCGCTATGCATGAAACATACGATGTGTGTAAGCCTAAATTTAAAACGCCAATACTGTGGGGTTGGAATTAATTATGAGCGTCATTAACAACGCCTTGTCTGAATTGGCAAAGAAAAAATCAGCGACTTCGATTGAAGCGGCAGTCGTACCTAAAGTAAAAACACGTTCCCCATTGGTTTGGGTCACAGCAGGTTTTACTCTGAGTTTAGCAATGGGCGGTTGGGCGATATCGCAAGGTCCAGTGATTGAGCAGCCTATTGTTGAACAGTCAATCTCAACTCGAGATTTACAGGTTCAGGTTTCTGTCGTTGATGATTCAAATGGTATTCAGGAAGCAGTTCAACCTATCTCATCACCAACTACGAAATTGGTGACACTAGACACTGCCAGCTTTTCAACAGAAAACACTGCGATGGTAAAAAGCGTTCAAGCTAAGCCAGTCGTATCTGAACCGGTTGCAGCGTCTATCCCACAGCCGACAAAACAGCAAGCATCAACGAAATCTCTAAGCGCGCCTCAAACGACTAAGACTGAAATTCCTCAGCCGACTTATGTTGCTAATGTGGCAAAAACAGATTCAGCCTCAGCCTCTATCTCTAATGGGTCAGTAACTTCTGGTGGTTCAGGAAATAACGGAATGTTGATCGAACAGGTTGAGTTAACACCTGCGCAGTTATCTGTGAATGCACAAGGGCGTGCTCAAAAAGCGCTTGATGCGAATGATCTTACTGGTGCTCTGAAAGGCTACACTGAAGCTCTACGTTATACGCCACGAAATGAAGATGTTCGTCAGAAACTCGCGATTCTCTATTTTGGTAAGGGTGATACACGTAAAGCGTACGAGCTGTTTCAGTCAGGGATTAAGCTTAATATTAACAGCGAAAAGCTACGCTTGGGCCTATCTAAGCTTTTGGTTAAAGCAAACCAAGCAGAAGCGGCTTTAAGTCCATTAATACATTTACCGCCGAACCCTACACAAGATTATCTAGCTATGCGTGCAGCATTGAGTCAAAAGTCTCAGCAAGAAGAAGTGGCCTTGGAAAGTTACCAAAAGTTGGTTGAGATTGATTCAGATAATGCTCGCTGGTGGTTAGGCTTAGCGATCCAGCAAGAACGTCAGCTCGATTTCGTAGCAGCTAAAGCGTCATACCAAGGTGCGTTAACCAGAGTAGGTATCTCATCTCAATCACAAAGCTTTGTGCGTGACAGGTTAAAAATACTCAATGCTTTAGAGGAGAGCGGCGATGCAAATTAGATTAAGAAAAAGGCTTGGTGATTTGCTTGTCGAAGAGGGCATTATCACGGAGACTCAAGTTGAGCAAGCACTGGCTGCTCAGAAAAGCACCGGTCGTAAGCTGGGTGATGCACTGATTGAACTTGGCTTCTTGTCAGAGCAACAGATGTTGAGTTTCTTGTCGCAGCAGTTAGCGATTCCTCTTATTGATCTAAGCCGAGCTGTTGTCGATGTCGAAGCGGTACAGCTTTTACCGGAAGTACATGCTCGTCGCCTTCGTGCATTGGTGATTGGACGCCAAGGTGACACTTTGCGTGTTGCAATGAGCGACCCTGCCGACCTGTTTGCCCAAGAATCTTTGCTTGGTCAGTTAGGAGATTACGCACTTGAATTCGTTGTCGCTCCAGAGAGGCAATTAGTTGATGGCTTCGATCGCTATTACCGAAGAACTAAAGAGATCGCCTCATTTGCTGAGCAGCTTCACGCTGAACACCAAGTTAATGATGCCTTTGATTTCGATATCGCTGAAGAAGACAGTGACGAAGTTACAGTAGTAAAGCTAATTAACTCGTTATTTGAAGATGCAATCCAAGTCGGCGCTTCTGATATCCATATAGAGCCAGACTCAAACGTACTGCGTCTTCGTCAGCGTATTGATGGTGTGCTGCATGAAACATTGCTGAACGAAGTGAACATTGCTTCTGCACTTGTACTGCGCTTAAAGCTGATGGCAAACCTCGATATCTCAGAAAAACGTCTTCCTCAAGATGGTCGCTTTAATATCCGTGCTAAAGGTCAGTCGGTTGATATTCGTATGTCGACCATGCCAGTACAGCACGGTGAGTCTGTCGTGATGCGTCTGCTTAACCAATCTGCAGGACTACGTAAACTTGAAGCCTCGGGTATACCGAGCGATCTGTTGATTCGTCTTCGTCAACAGCTGCGCCGCCCGCACGGTATGATCTTGGTTACTGGGCCGACAGGTTCGGGTAAAACCACAACCCTGTATGGGGCATTAAGTGAGCTCAACGAACCGGGTAAAAAGATCATTACCGCGGAAGATCCGGTGGAATACCGTCTTCCTCGTGTGAACCAAGTTCAGGTAAACCCTAAGATCAATCTCGACTTCTCTACAGTCCTAAGAACCTTCTTGCGTCAGGATCCCGATATCATTCTTATTGGTGAGATGCGTGACCACGAAACGGTTGAGATTGGCTTGAGAGCCGCGCTGACTGGCCACTTAGTATTAAGCACCCTCCATACCAATGATGCGGTAGACAGTGCACTGCGCATGATGGATATGGGAGCACCAGGTTACTTGGTCGCGAGCGCTGTTCGAGCGGTCGTTGCACAGCGATTGGTTCGCAAAGTTTGTACCGATTGTAAGGTTGAGGATGAGTTAGATGAACCTCGTAAGCAATGGCTAAGCGTTCGTTTCCCTAACCAAGTGGGTGTGCCGTTTATGAAAGGCCGTGGCTGTCAGAACTGTAATTTAACCGGTTACCGTGGGCGTATTGGTGTATTTGAAATGTTGGAGCTAGAACAAAACATGATGGATGCACTAAGAGCGAATGATGCAGTTGGTTTTGCTCAAACGGCGAGACTGTCTGAAAACTACAAACCGTTATTGGCTTCTGCGATGGAACTGGCTCTGCAAGGTGTTGTGAGTCTCGATGAGATAATGCATCTTGGCGAAGGTGATGCTTCCGGTGCCACTGACCCAATTTATCTATAGGGGTAGAGTGATATGCCAACGTATCGTTATGTAGGTCGCAGCTCTGATGGTAGCCAAGTAAGTGGTCAATTGGATGCGAATAACGAAGATCTTGCTGCTGAAAGTTTGATGAGCAAGGGGATCATTCCAACCTCTATCAAACTAGGTAAAAGTGGCGGTTCAGTCTTAGATATGGATGTATCGAGCCTGTTCTCTCCGAGTGTACCTTTAGAGGTGTTGGTTCTGTTTTGCCGACAGTTATACAGCTTAACTAAAGCGGGTGTACCACTATTAAGGTCGATGAAAGGCCTCACTCAAAATTGCGAAAATAAACAGCTGAAAGCAGCACTTGAAGAAGTGGTCGCTGAGCTAACTAATGGTCGTGGACTAGCGGCATCAATGCAGATGCACCCTAAGGTATTCAGTCCATTGTTTGTATCGATGATCGGTGTTGGTGAAAACACGGGTCGTTTAGATCAGGCTCTTCTGCAGTTGGCCGGGTACTATGAGCAGGAAGTTGAGACTCGTAAGCGAATCAAGACCGCGATGCGCTATCCAACCTTCGTGATTAGCTTTATTTTGATTGCGATGTTCATTCTTAATATCAAGGTTATTCCACAGTTCTCGAGCATGTTCGCACGTTTCGGTGTCGACCTTCCGCTGCCGACTCGTATATTGATTGGTATGTCGGAGTTCTTTGTTAATTACTGGGGCTTAATGCTTGGCGTGATCTTTGGCCTTATTTTTGCGTTTAAAGCCTGGGTTAAAACAGACAAAGGCTTGGAGAAGTGGGACCGATTACGCTTAAAAATGCCGGTTATTGGCGGGGTAGTGAATAGAGCACTATTGTCACGCTTCTCACGTACGTTTGCTTTGATGCTAAAAGCGGGCGTGCCACTAAACCAATCGTTAGCTTTATCCGCTGAGGCTTTGGATAACCGTTTTCTAGAGCTTCGAGTTCAAGCAATGAAGTCAGCCATTGAAGCCGGTAGTACGGTCTCATCGACCGCGGTCAACAGCGAAATTTTCACACCGCTAGTGATACAAATGATTTCAGTTGGTGAAGAGACGGGTCGTATTGATGAGTTGCTACTTGAAGTGGCTGATTTTTATGATCGCGAGGTCGATTACGATCTAAAAACCTTAACCGCCAGAATTGAACCCATTTTGTTAACCATCGTTGCGGGCATGGTGCTGATTTTAGCACTAGGTATATTCTTGCCGATGTGGGGAATGTTGGATGCAATCAAAGGCTAGGGAATGCTAAATAACCTACAACGCTCACGTTTTGTTATTTGGACTGTGGTTATTCTTTTTCTTATTGTCGGTGTGCTTTCGGCATTTAAAACGGTAGAAGAAGAAGCGACTAATACGGCATTTATTGTGGCGAGCAAGCGGATTTTAGAACAAGCCAATTTGTTCAAACAGCAGTATTTGTTATCAGGCTCCGAGCAAAACAATGATCCGGAGCACCCCAAAAGTTATAGTCGAACAGGCTGGTTAAAACCGATTCAAGATACGGAGCGAGACTGTAATTATTGGCTGGATCAATTGTATCCCCAAGGAAGCATTTTAGGGCTAAGATCTCCAAGTGTTGAAGATAAGAGTGATAACATACGGTTTCACTGTAGTTATCATTATGCTGATAAGTATCAGCTAGATATATTGCTCGAAAAAGAAAGGTTTAGTGTGAAAGCCAATATTTTGGCTTTGTGAAAATATTGACAGTTTTTGTATGGTTTTATACGTGCGCGAATGTATAATGCGCGTTAATAATTAGATGAGTAGGTAGAAAATGCTTAAGAATCAAAAGGGTTTCTCCCTTGTCGAATTAGTGATAGTGATCGTGGTCGTTGGTTTATTGGCGGTTGCTGCATTACCTCGTTTTCTCGATGTAACTGATGAAGCTAAGAAATCAAGCATTGAAGGTGTCGCTGGTGGTTTTGCGACCGCTGTTTTGTCGGCAAGAGCACAGTGGGAAGCAGAAGCAAGACCGTCAGAGAAGATTGGTGTTGAGACATACAATACTGTAAATTATGATGGTGTTGATTTTTGGTTAACAAGATCAAAGAACAGTAGCAACGTCGATACTGACTTTCGAGATGGCTATCCGTGGACTCTGAACAATAATTCGAGCACCGCGCCACAAGATATTTCAGATGAAACATGTTCTGAACTGATGGAAAACTTGCTGCAAAATCCACCTAAAGTAGGTGCAGTGGCAGATGTCGCTAACGACTCAAATTACAAATATTCAGCGCAAGCGAATTCAGGTGATGCAACCTGTACTTACGTTCAATTAGAAGGTAGTACTGAGCATGAATTTGTTTACGAAATTAAAACTGGTCGTGTGACCGTAACTTTGCAGTAAGTCTGCGTAAAATTAAACATAGAGAGAGCTTAACTATGAAAAGACAAGGCGGTTTCACCCTAATTGAACTAGTGGTTGTAATTGTTATTCTAGGTATTCTTGCTGTAACTGCGGCACCACGTTTCCTAAACCTGCAAGATGATGCGAAGGAATCAGCGCTTCAAGGTTTAGCTGGTGCTATGAACGGTGCTTCAGGCATTGTATTTGGTAAAGCTGCTATTGAAGGCGAAGAAACTTCAAATACAACTGTAGATGTTGAAGGCGTTCAAACTATCTGGGGTTACCCAACAGCTACTTCTGCAGGTATTGCTGCTGCTATCGATATGGATGGTTTTGTATACCTTGCTGACGGCTCTGTTAGTGCTGGCGCTACAGTTGATTACGGTTTTGAAGGCTTTACTGCTCAATGTGTTCGTTACACATCAGCTACCTCTGCAGCACAAGCTACAGCTAGAGTAGTTAGTTCTACTGGTGATGATGCAGTTGCTGGCGCATGTGAGTAACCTCCATTATCTAGATCTGAAAGGTCAGCTCCTGCTGGCCTTTTTTCTATCCACAACACATAAATATTAAAACTATTCATATACATAAGATCATCAGTTTCGTTATCTTGTATAATTAGTATTCGCTAGGCAGTTAGAGGCTCATTATGGATAACAGCCCCACACCCAACGGCTTTACTCTGGTAGAGCTGATTATCGTTATCATTATCCTCGGTATTGTTTCCACCTTTGCAGTAAGCCGTTTCATTGGTACTTCTAGCTTTTCTACTTTTTCTGCACAAGAACAAGCTATCTCCGTTATTCGCCAAATCCAAGTAAACCGAATGCAATCGAACGTTTCTGCCGTAAATGACAGTTTTCGTCTTGCTATAAATAGTGACTGTCTAGGTTCAGTTGCGGCGTGCAGTTTAAATCTATCGAACAGTGCTCAAAAGTCACAAGCCGATGCGCGTAGTGATTATGTACGTATATCAGATATAACGTTTTCTCCTGCGAATACTGTTATCGACTTTGATTTATTGGGAAATCCTTCAGTAAGCGCTGGAGTAAACATTACGATTAACTCAACCACTTCGAGCAATAGCGCCCAAGTCTGTATTAATTCTCAAGGTTATGTTCGTGAGGGAGCATGTCTATGATTCATTCACGTGGCTTTACTCTGATTGAAAGCATTGTTGTGATTATCGTTTTGGGTATTGCGATGGTCACGATTACTAGTTTTTTAGCACCACAAGTGGCAAGTTCAGCAGACCCACAGTATCAAAACCGTTCTGTGGCTTTAGGGCAGAGTTTGATGAATCAAATATTGGCACGTGGCTTTGATGAGCATAGTGATTTTGAGGGCGGTTTGGTTCGTTGTGGTGATGCTGGAGAGGCGTCATGTTCTGCGCCAAGTGAACTAGGAACTGATGGTTCAGAGGCAACGCCCGCAGCTTTCAATGATGTCGATGATTATATTGGCTGTTGGTACACCGATACCACTGAATCAGCATGTGTATCTCCTATTAAGTACCCGCTTGCTAATATCCTAGATGAAAATATTGAAGGCAGTTATGCCAATTTTAGAGTTGAAGTCTCCGTATTTTACGATCAAAACATGGATGGTATTAACGATAATGCTATTGGCACGATGAAGCGTGTTGAGTTACAGATCTTTGGTGGCAACAACCGCTACAGCGTTATCGCTTACAAGGGGAACTACTGATGAACCAACGTGGTTTTACCTTAATTGAGATGATTGTAACGATTGTCGTCGTAGGTGTGATTGGTTTAGCGATCGCAGGCTTTGTTGAATACGGCATGAAAGGTTATGTCGACACTATCGATAGACAAAAGGTGCAAGTGAAAGGGCAATTTGTTGTCGAGAAAATGTCGCGAGAGATAAGCCACGCGGTTCCTAACAGTTTTGATTCGAGCATTATGCCTGCTTCGGCTTTTGCTCAAAAATGTCTCACCTTTTACGCTATTAAGTACTCAGGCTTTTATCATCTTGATGAAGCAACAGACGAGCTGAATTTTATTATCGGCCAGGACTCCCCAATACTCGACGCAGACGACTTCCTAATTATTAACCCAACGAATTACTCTGACTTAGGAGCGGGCTCAACTAAACGGATTTCAGTCTCAGGTTTAATTTCCACGAATAATGTGTTTACCGCGACCTCTGTTAATCTTAGCAGTCAGTCTATTGCTCAACGCCATTATATTTACGATGAGAGTGCTTCGGTGAGTTACTGTTTGGTGAATGATACCGTTCAGAATCAAGGCCTAATTCAACGCAATGGAGTCACCGTTGCGGATAGTATTAATTATGCTGAAAGTAATTTTCGTTATGAAGAACCAAGCTTACAACGAGGTGGTGTGATTCACGTCGACCTTGTGCTTGAGCAAAACAGTGAAGTAAGTGTTTACCAACAAGATGTGCAGGTACTCAATGCGCCATAGAAAATCATCTCAACAAGGCAGTGTTTTGGTCGTCGCAGTATTTGTTATTGTGGTGATGGGCTTCCTTGCGACTTCTTTAGTACAAGTTCAGTGGTCAAATCACGATACATTGACGCGTAAACAGCTTGGAACGCAGGCTTGGCTATTAGCACATTCAGCGAATGAGTGGGCACTCACTCAAGTTTATCCATTAACGGTGTCGCCTGCGGTTTCAACGAGTGTGAGCACTGTGTGTAGCAACTTAAACTCAAACCAAGTGAGTAGTGGTATGTCAACCATCTGCACTGTCGATCAATTAACTTGTCGACAAATCGGCGTTTTAGATGGCGTTGGCTTTTTCAAAATAGAATCAACAGCTATCTGTGGCTCAGGTATCAACCAAGTACAGCGTATCCAAGAAGTTTGGGTGAGGGAGTAGTTATGATAAAGCATTTTTCAATATTATTAGTTGCGCTTTTTTTATCTCCATTAGTTCAAGCTAATATTAATACTAACCCTCAGTTTGAGTTTGGTACGATTCCCGCCGATAAATGTACTATTTCCGGAGCGTCAGTAAGTTGCGAGCTTGATTTTGGTAATACCTATACGTCACCTCCGCTTGTTTTTGTTATGGCAACTGTCAACTCTAGTCGCTCAAATTTTAATTCAAACACAACTGAATATCCCTCAGATTTGCGTGTTATGTCAGTATCGACGTCTGGAGCATCAGTGAAGCAACTCCTCCCTCCTACCACAAAGGCGTGTGTAAGAATGAAACCCGGAGGGAAATGTGGCAACCCTAATAACAGTGGACATAAAGTAGTTACTTATGTTGATGCCCCCATGGAAAATATCGACTATTTGGTTATTGAACCGGGAGTGCTTGAATTCGATAACGGTGCAAAAATCGTTGCAGGTGAAGTTAGCTACGATAAAACATATTCAAATGCCGGGGGCTTGGGAAATAGTAATAAGACAGTGCGTTTTAGTGATTTTGGATTAAACCAAAGCTTTAATAGCTCTCCTGGTGTGTTAGTTCAAATTCAAACTGTTCAGAATAGCATTAATGGTTCTCCATTGTGGTTGACTCCTATAGCGTTAAACCCCTCTCGCTCTTCGTTTTCTTTGGTACTTGACCGTTCTGAGGTTAGTCGTAATAGCTATTCAATAACTCCAGAAAAGGTTGGTTTTGTCGCAGGACTAGGACAAGGTTTTGTTAATGGTCGTAAATTCTGGCTTGGTCAAGGCTCAACGAAACAAACAACAACCTTGAATGACAATATAATTAAACCGATTACTGAGGGGTGCAAACTTGTCAGCCCTTTTTCAGTATCAGGCTTTACTTCTACACCGACTTTGCTTGCATCTAAAAGAACTCGAAATGGTAACAATGGTGGCTGGCTGCGTAGATGTTCGGTAAGTAAAACAGGGGTCTCTCTTATCAACGAAGAGGATATGACCAAGGATCCTGAAAGAGGACATGTTGTTGAACCTTTTTCTTACTTCTTATTCGATAAACCGCCATTGTCTGAAATTTGTGAGTTGTTTCCATCGCCCGCTCAAACATGGACTAGTAATAACCAAGCATCAATAACCATTGAAAATAATGCAAATATATCAGGAGCTCCTATATCGGGAGGCAAAAGATATATTGGCTTTGCTCAATCTGACGTAACTGATCGTAAAAGCAAGGGTTGTGATGGAACGGAGTGTTTTGGTGATACCGGGTTGCGTGTAACTAAACAGCAATTAGAAAGCTTTCAAGCTCCAGATTCTGGTTTGGAAACAGTAACGGTACAGAACAACCAAACGAGAATTTTTCAAAATAACGAATCTATTGGGACATTAACTATAAATAATAATGCGACACTGGTTTTTAAAACAGGGACGTACTGGATTGATAGTATTAATGCCATTGGTGACATAGAAATACCTCCGGGGAATGCTGTTGAAATACATACGAAAGGCTTTGCTTTAAGCAATGGCTCCAACTTCTCTGCACTAGATAACGGTGAATTAACGGTTTACGTCCACGATCTTAGTTATAATGGTGGCGTTATCCATTCTTGGGTTGATTTAGCAAATAACTCCAAATTTGTCGGCTTATTGTACAGTGAAAAAAACGTTATCTTGAGCAATAACGCCGTGGTTGAAGGGGCTGTTACTGCGAAAAGCATAACCTTAAACAATGGTTCTGAGATCATAGCTACGAACAAGTGTTTTGAGCCCGCAGATGATTACGAGATAGATATTTCTCCGGCGACGGATCTAGCCTTGATGTGTGGCGACGACTCCCCTCAATTCACGATTAACACTTCGAATAATAGTGTGGCAGAAAGCCTAGGAGTGACTATAGATATCACGCCAACTCCTGAGGAGTTTGATGTTTCTGTAAGTAAAGGTACTGGAGCATACCCTAACTATGTTTCAAATGAGGATGGTGAATTAACTTTAAAAGTTGTCGCTAAAGATACTGCCAATATTGATTTTGATACGGGTTATAAGCTAACGGCGACATTAGTAGATGATTCTGGCAAAGAGGTAGAAAGTCAGTTCAAGTTCGTACCATTTAAATTCTCTTTAGTGGATGGCAATACTCCAACAAATCGTCTCGACGTTATTGCGGGGCAGGCTACACCGACAGTAACTAAAGTTTTAGCGTGTGATTCTGGTGATTCAATTGTTGTTGCTGAAAACTATACAGGTGAAGCTGGGGATGAAGTTACCATTACTCACAAGCTTGATAGTTCTTGGAGTGGTTCTGATGGCTCGCTGACTTACTTACCAGAGTTCAAAAAAGGTAGCGCCTCAACTGACTTAACTATGTCTGAATCAGGGCTTTTCAACGTCACTCTAAAAGACAATAGTTTTGATTGTACTGGTTTTGCTGGCTGCCCTGAAGATGGGAGTTACGATGTTGAAGGGAGTTTCTCTGTCTACTCTCGTCCGTGGAAATTTGCAATTTGCACTAATAAGAGTTCGGACGGAAACAGTAACGATAAAGACTCAGACAGTTTCAGTAGTGCGGGAGAGTCATTCGATGTTTATGCTCGCCCAATAAAGCATACAAATTCATCTGCAGTTTGTACTGACGATAACTTGCTGACGAACAATTACTTTAAGTCGACAGCAAGCGTCGAAGTTACAACGACTTTAGATACACCTCTAATTACGGTTTATCCTGACGCTAAGTTAGGTGATTTGACCCCTGTAGCTCAGCTAACTAAACAAATTTCGTCGAATGACCAAGCGAATAAAGGTTATAAGTTCGAGAGTTTAAAATACTCAGAAGCGGGTAGCTTTAACTTCATTGCGACAGAAACTGGGAGTTTTTACGGTTCGATTTTGGGTGGCTTCTCTGGCAGTAAATCGATAGGTCGCTTTTATCCTAAATTCTTTGTTCAAGGTACTCCGGAATGGAATGTCGCGAATCAAAACGACATTGCTTATTTGAGTCAACCTTACGACTCAGCTGTTCATCAAGTGTACCCAATGGCATCAGGTGAAAGCGGTGTCGGCAACGCGCTTAACAATTATCGTTTCTTCCATTCAGACTTACAGGCAGAATTTGGTGTTCTAGATGATACCGCTATCGATAATAGGTTCTTGCTTGATACCGGAGCTGGCACTTGGTCAACTGATCGCAAGCACTGGTTATTGAACGATAGTGCCGCTGTTTTTGAGCGAGTTACGGATTCTGATGGGGTTAGCCGCAAGGATAATCCCTTTAATACATCGGATACTAACTCTACCGTTACTCATTTCGGTTTAATGGTAGACGGTGCTGATCCAGTGTCATTTACTGATTCAGATACTTTGACAGACTCTGTAGAGCTTCTGATTCAGCCTCCAGCTCGTTATGGTCGAATGGCGCTCGATGATATTGGTGGCAATTCCGGTTCTACTTTAACGATTCCACTTCGTGCTGAGTTTTGGAATGGCAGTGAGTTTGTTGTTAACGAGGATGATGACCGTAGCACATTAAATGGGGCTAATTCTTGTAAACAAGTGATCTGGCATAGCGACGGTGCGACAACCACGTTAGCTTCGCTTAACGGCAATGACAGCGTAGATGATGGAGAGGAAGACGTAGCTGCGAACCAAAACACGCCTTCTGGTACAGATGCACCTCGTGAGCAAGTCCGCTTGTGGTTAAGAATGGATGACTCAGAACCAACCACTAAAACTGGTGAAAACCCTATTACTTGCTCAGGTAGCGATCAAGAGCAACCATGGTTGCGCTACAACTGGCGACAGTTAGGCGATGAAGATCCCTCTACCGTAGTCACATTCGGCATCTACCGCGGTAACGATCGAGTGATCTATCGAGGAGAAAGTGGCTTAACAGGTCAGTAATAATATAATTTTTGCCCCTTAAGTTAGGAATCTGTAA
Organism: Vibrio sp. 10N.286.51.C3; assembly: GCF_003050065.1. NCBI lineage: Bacteria > Pseudomonadati > Pseudomonadota > Gammaproteobacteria > Vibrionales > Vibrionaceae > Vibrio > Vibrio sp. 10N.286.51.C3. The sequence goes on from NZ_PIGC01000007.1 coordinate 37,093, forward strand.
GAAATTACGGGTTTCAGTCCATGTTTGTACTTCAATGCCTTGCCGTAACAGCAAGGCATTGGTACATTTAGTGCAATTTTTGTCTTCTAATTCTTGCAGGATGAGCGAAGAATATGTTTAAAAAACTTCGTGGCATGTTTTCAAACGACCTATCGATTGATTTAGGTACAGCCAATACCCTTATTTATGTAAAAGGCCAAGGCATTGTTCTTGATGAGCCTTCAGTTGTAGCTATTCGCCAAGATCGTGCGGGTTCTGCAAAGAGTGTCGCTGCTGTTGGTCACGCTGCTAAGCAAATGCTTGGTCGTACGCCTGGTAATATCTCAGCGATCCGTCCAATGAAAGACGGTGTAATTGCCGACTTTTACGTAACGGAAAAAATGCTTCAGCACTTCATTAAACAAGTGCATGACAACAGTGTGCTTAAACCAAGCCCTCGCGTTTTGGTTTGTGTTCCTTGTGGTTCTACGCAAGTAGAACGTCGTGCTATTCGTGAATCAGCATTAGGTGCTGGTGCTCGTGAGGTTTACTTAATCGATGAGCCAATGGCTGCAGCGATTGGTGCTGGCCTACGTGTCTCTGAACCAACAGGTTCAATGGTTGTTGATATCGGTGGTGGTACTACTGAAGTTGCGGTTATCTCACTGAATGGTGTGGTTTACTCGTCTTCTGTACGTATCGGCGGTGACCGTTTTGATGAAGCGATCATCAACTACGTTCGTCGTAACTACGGCAGCTTGATCGGTGAAGCGACGGCAGAGAAGATCAAACACGAAATCGGTTCAGCTTACCCTGGCGATGAAGTAGAAGAGATCGAAGTACGTGGTCGTAACCTTGCTGAAGGTGTGCCTCGTAGCTTTAGCCTAAACTCAAACGAAATCCTTGAAGCACTTCAAGAGCCTCTATCTGGCATCGTATCTGCAGTAATGGTTGCACTAGAGCAGTGTCCGCCAGAGCTAGCTTCTGATATTTCAGAAAACGGTATGGTACTAACAGGTGGTGGTGCACTGCTTAAAGATCTTGATCGTCTGTTAACAGAAGAAACAGGTATCCCTGTTGTTGTTGCAGAAGAGCCATTAACGTGTGTTGCTCTAGGTGGCGGTAAAGCTCTAGAGATGATCGACATGCACGGCGGCGATCTGTTCAGCGAAGAATAATATCTAGTGTTAGGCTCTTTTATTATCTAGTTTTATGTAAAGAGCCTAAGACCTTGTCTATAGGATCAAATGTAGCTCTAGGACCAAATATAGAATGAAGCCAATTTTTGGTAGAGGTCCCTCTCTACAATTGCGCCTGTTTTTTGCTGTAATTTTATCAGCCAGCCTTATGCTGGCTGATAGTCGTTTAGATGCTTTCTCAAATGTTCGCTATCTATTAAACAGCATGGTTGCGCCTATTCAATATGCAGCCAACTTACCTCGCACTATGTTCGATGGTGTTTATGACCGTTTTAGCACTCGCAAAGGGTTAATTGAATCCAACCATAATATTAAACGAGAAGTCTTGCGTCTTAAGAGCGAGTTGATTCTGCTTGAGCAATATCAAGAGGAAAACAAACGCCTACGTAAGCTGTTAGGATCTCCGTTTATCCGTGATGAGAAGAAAGTCGTCACAGAAGTTATGGCGGTAGACACTTCACCATATCGTCATCAAGTCGTGATCGATAAAGGTCAGATTGATGGGGTGTACGAAGGTCAACCGGTGATCAACGAAAAAGGCATCGTCGGCCAAGTCACTTTCGTCGCAGCTCACAACAGTCGTGTTCTACTACTCACCGATGCAAACAATGCGATTCCCGTGCAGGTTATTCGTAATGACATCCGTGTGATTGCTTCGGGCAATGGCATGATTGACGAGATCCAGCTAGAGCACATTCCAACCAGTACTGATATACAGGAAGAAGATCTGTTGGTGACATCGGGTCTTGGTGGGATCTATCCAGAAGGTTACCCAGTCGCCTATGTTACTGCCGTTGATTACGACCCGAAACGAGAATTCGCCGTTATCAAAGCAGAGCCTGTGGTTGAGTTCGACAAGCTCAGATACTTGCTGCTTGTATGGCCTGATGAAAATAAACAGATGCAAGCGGATCAATCCAGCATAGAACAAGCATTGTTAGAGGGTGAAGATGGCCAATAGCGTTTTAAGAAGCAAGGTCGTAATTGGCTGCTCATTTTTAGTAGCCCTTATTCTGCAAACGATCCCTTGGCCTGGTAGCTTAGATCTATTTAGACCATCTTGGTTGCTGCTGGTTACCTGTTACTGGGTTTTGGCGCTGCCACATCGTGTTAACGTAGGTAGTGCTTTGATTCTGGGCTTATTGTGGGACCTTTTGATCGGCTCTACTCTGGGTATTCGAGGCATGATGATGGCAATAGTGATGTACATTATTGCGATGAACTTCCTCGTCATTCGTAACATGGCGTTATGGCAGCAAGCGATGATCATTGCTGCGTTAACAGTGTTGTTTGAGGTATTGATCTTCTTTGGTGAATATTTGATCCAAGATGTCGTTTTCAATCCATTATCGCTATGGAGCGCATTGATAAACTGTATACTTTGGCCTTGGATGTTTTTATTGATGAGACGCGTGCGTCGTCATTGGCATGTGAGGTAGCGTGACGATGGAAAAGAAACATTTAGTTTTGGCATCCGGCTCTCCACGCCGCAAAGAATTGCTATCTCAACTCGGTTATGAGTTCTCTGTCCTCGTAACCGATGTTGAAGAGTGTAAACACGCTCAAGAAACCGCCGAAGAATATGTTAAGCGACTATCTTTAGATAAAGCTTTAGCTGCGTTGTCTTTATTGAAAGATAACCCTTCTGAAAGGCAGCATGTCGTTCCTAGTTCTGATACTGTAGTTCTTGGGTCTGACACAGTCGTTGTTAGTCAAGGGCAAGTACTTGAGAAGCCCTGCGATTTTGCTGACTCTAAGCGTATGCTGACTCAGTTAGCGAATGGACGACATCAAGTGATGACGGCTGTTTCAGTGGTTTTAAAAGAAAAACAAAAAACAGAAATCGTTATTACCGACGTATGGTTTAAACCCCTCAGTGAAAAAGAAATAGAACAATACTGGCAAACAGGGGAGCCATGCGATAAAGCCGGTAGCTATGGGATCCAAGGTTTGGGTGGGCGCTTTGTCACCCGAATCGAAGGTAGTTATTACGCCGTTGTCGGCTTACCTTTATTTGAAACGGACCAGCTACTGCAAGAATTCTTATAATTACTAATCTGAGGTGCACCATGAGTGCTGAATTGTTGCTGAACGTGACCCCGAGTGAAACTCGTGTGGCCATGATTGAAGGGGGGGCTCTTCAAGAGATCCATGTCGAACGAGATGCTCGACGCGGTATCGTAGGAAATATCTATAAAGGACGTGTAAGCCGTGTTCTTCCGGGAATGCAGGCGGCTTTTGTGGATATAGGCCTTGAAAAAGCAGCTTTTTTACACGCCTCTGATATTGTTCCACACACTGAATGTGTTGCTGAAAATGAAAAGAAGCAGTTTCAAGTTCGTGACATTTCAGAGCTTGTTCGTCAAGGGCAAGACATTGTGGTGCAAGTGGTCAAAGATCCTCTTGGAACTAAAGGTGCCCGCCTAACCACGGATATCACTCTACCGTCTCGTTATCTGGTGTTTATGCCGGGCGCAAGTCATGTCGGCGTTTCCCAACGAATCGATAGCGAGTCTGAGCGTAACCGTCTTAAAAAAGTCGTGTCTCGTTACTGTGACGAACACGGTGGCTTCATCATCCGCACTGCGGCTGAAGGCGCTGACTCGAATGAACTTGCACAAGATGCCGCTTTCTTGAAGCGACTTTGGCTAAAGGTTCTTGAGCGTCGTGGTAAACACAAAGCGCGCACTCGCTTGTATGGTGAACTTTGCCTAAGCCAACGTATCTTGCGTGATTTTGTCGGTACTGAGCTGAGTAAGATTCAGGTCGATTCTCGTCTAGAGTATGAAAACCTAAAAGAGTTTACCTCTGAATACGTGCCAGAGCTGACAGACAAGCTTGAGCTGTATGAAGGTGATAAACCTATCTTTGATATGTACGATACCGAGAACGAAATTCAGCGTTCATTGGATCGTAAAGTCGAATTAAAGTCTGGTGGATATCTGATTATCGACCAAACTGAAGCGATGACCACAGTTGATATCAACACTGGTGCGTTTGTTGGTCGCCGCAATCTAGAAGAGACGATTTTCAACACCAACGTAGAAGCGACTCAAGCGATTGCTCGCCAGCTACGTCTGCGTAACCTAGGTGGCATCATCATTATCGACTTTATTGATATGTTGTCAGAGGAACATCGTAAGCGAGTGCTCACTTCTTTAGAGGCTGCGCTAGATAAAGACCGTGTAAAAACCAATATTAATGGCTTCACGCAGCTTGGTTTGGTTGAGATGACTCGTAAACGTACTCGTGAAAGTATTGAGCATATCCTGTGTTCGAGCTGTCCTGCTTGTGAAGGTCGCGGCAGTGTGAAGACCGTTGAAACCGTTTGTTATGAAATTCTTCGAGAGATCACGCGAGTGAATCGTGCATATGACGCCGATAAATTTGTGGTTTATGCGGCAGCTGCCGTAGCTGAGGCGTTAGAGGGCGATGAATCTCATGCGCTTGCTGAGCTTGAAGTCTTTATTGGTAAGCAAGTTAAAATCCAGGCTGAGCCTCTGTACATACAAGAGCAGTTTGATGTTGTTATGATGTAATGGAAATTTTGTGAGCTCAAGCGTTACTCTGATTCTACGTGCATGTTTATGGTTAGTGGTTACTCTCTTAGTAACGCTAGCCATTGCCGTAACTACACTGCGTGTAGCCTTACCCAATTTAAATAAGTATCAATCTGAAATTGAGCTTTGGGTAAACCAACATTCCGGTTTTGATTTTTCAATTCAAGACGTGGGCGGTTTTTGGCGTAACACTCACCCTTCTATTGCTCTGCAAGGCGTTAAAGCCAGCCTTCCTAATGCAGAAGATGTGACCTTTTCTGTCGAGCGTGTTGAAGTCGAGTTTGACTTGATTCAATCGCTTGTTCAAATGCGTCCGGTTGTGGCCGATTTGGTCATGAATCAAATGTATCTTGATATCCGTTCTATTGATCTGTTTGCCGGGCAAAATGGCAAAGACGAACCTAAAGATCCCGGTTCTTCCAAGCGAGTGGTACAAGAGCTCGATAATTTACTGCTGAAAACTTTGGTGGATGTGACCGCTAAAGACTCCTCTCTTTTGTATCGCACTATCTCTGATGAAGAACGTCAGCTTGATATCGAAACTCTGAAATGGCAAAACTCTGGTAAGCATCACCTTGCGGAAGGTGTGGTAAGTATCAAAGATGCCAATCTAAACTCTTTGTCAGTGAGTGCTAACTTTGTTGATGGCGGCTCGTTAACGGATATGACGGGCGAGTTTTATGTCAGTGCAGACAGCATTTCGGTTAAGCCTTGGTTAACTCGTTATATGCAGGCGGAATCCGGCATTGAGACGGGCACTGTGAGCTTGAATAGCTGGCTAACACTGCGTAATAGCAAACCTGTGAGCGCTTATGTTGAAGTTCTGCCTTCAGAGTTGACTTGGAAGGAAGATGGTAAGCATGACCTGATGCTTGAGTCAGGTATCTTTAAGTTGTCTCCGATTGATGATGGTTGGCAGGTAAATGGTCACTCACTAAACCTTAGAACGGATGATACACCTTGGCCTGAGCTCGACGTTGCGTTCAAGTGGAACCAAGGTCCTTGGGAGCTCAATGTCTCTGAATTAAACATTGAGACAATTACGCCGTTGATTAAGCTGATGCCTGACTCTGAACAATCAACCAAAATGATCAACGTATTGGCGCCGGGCGGTACTGTTTCTGATATCCGTGTCTCAATGGATTCGGGAATCGATAGCCTACGCTACTCTGCCAGCTTTTCTGATCTTGCGATTGAGCAATGGGATTTAATTCCAGGTTTTAGCCAAGTGTCAGGCAGTGTGTTTGGTTCGGCTTCGGAAGCCAAAGCTAGTCTGCATGTGATTGATGATGTGTTCCCATATGGTGATGTTTTCCAAGCCCCTTTGAACATCAAGCAAGGTCAGGTTGATATTGTTTGGCAGCAGGATGAAAACGGCTGGAAACTGTGGTCGGATAAAATCACGGCAGCCACACCAGACTTACAAGTACTAGGCGCATTTCGCTTAGACTTTCCAAAGGATGCGAGCCCATTCTTATCCTTCTATGGCGAAGCGGACGCTTACAATGTAGGTGAAACATGGCGTTACCTGCCGACACTGGCACTTGGACAAGACCTGACCGATTACCTTTCAACTGCGATTCAAGCCGGTAAGGCTGATACCGTAAAGCTATTGTGGCATGGTGATTTATCTCATTATCCCTACACTAATCATGATGGTATTTTCCAAGTTTGGGTCGGATTAGAAGATGCTAAATTCAGCTTTGATACAGCATGGCCATTGATTACCGACCTTCAGCTCGATCTGCTATTTGAAAATGATGCAATGCATCTAGATTCTCGCTCTGCACAATTAATGGATGTGACTGCAGATCGCATCACTGGACGCATTCCTTATCTAGGGGAAGGTGGTCATATTGAGATTGAAGCTAAGGCAACGGCGTCTGGCAATGCGGTGCGTGATTACATGACGTCTTCGCCACTGGTTGACTCAGTAGGGGCCGCGTTAACCGCACTTCAAGTGAGTGGTGATGTCTCTTCCGAGTTCCAGCTCAATATTCCGTTTGATTCTGAAAGAGAAGCAAGAGCATGGGGTTATGCTGACCTTAGTGGTAACCATGTTGAGATTGAAGCGCCGCCAATGGTGCTTGAGAACACCACGGGCCGTATCGAGTTTGATAATGATGTAGTGACAGCAAATGGCCTCGCCGCTGATTTGCTTAAGCAAGGGATATCGCTTGATTTTAAAGGTCAGAATGATGGCCCTGGCTATGCAGTTGATATCGATGTGTTAGGCGATTGGGATGTTAAACCTCTAGAACCTTACATTGGTGAGCAATGGCTAAGTCGCTTATCTGGTCATGCGCAGTGGCAAAGTCAGATTGATATCCAACTGAATGACATCGGTTTTACATACCAATTGGATTTGCAGTCTGATCTAAAATATCTCGCGAGCGATTACCCATACCCATTGGCGAAAAAGTCATTGGAAAGTGGCTCTGCAAGGCTACAAGCGTCGGGTAACCAAGAAGCAATTACTGCGCGTTTGCAATTGCCGAATACTAAGTACCAAGCTGAAATTGATATCACGGGGGATGTGCCTGAGTTAACGGCGACTAACTTAGTTCTGGGTCGTGGTGGCTATAAAATTAGCCCTGTTGTGGGACATCATGCACTGATTCGTACTGATAAGTTTAATGCTGATGATTGGTTATCGGTTGTGATGGAACCTGTACAGCCGTCAACCGCTGTATTGAGCCAAATGAATACGCCAACCATCCCTGCGCCAAGCCGTATTACCTTTGAGAGTAAAGAGCTGATCTTAGGTGGTATCTCTTGGAATGATGTTGATTTTAGCGCTCGTAAGAACAAGCAAGCGTGGCAAATGGAAGTGTCTAGTCAAGAGCTAGAAGGCGATGTTAATTATCTACCTCCTTACGACTTGACCGTTTCACTGGATCGTCTGCATCTGTTTGTTCCTGAATGGAGCGACAAATCAAAGCAAGAGCCATTGCTGCAACGCAAAGAGCAAGAAGCACCTTTGGTCTCTGAGTTGGATCGAAAGATACATGATGTCATGCCGAATCTAACGCTAACCCTTAACGACTTTTGGCTGCAAGGCTATAAGGTTGGCAAGGTCGATATTGAGATGGCTAGACAAGATAATCGCATTGATTGGAAGAAGATTCAGGTTCGAAGCGGCGGCAATAAAGCGGATGTCAGTGGCTGGTGGGAACTGGACGGTGACAAGAGTCATTCCGCGCTAACGGTTGATGTCGAGGGTGAAAATAACAGTGAGCTGATGGAACGCTTTGGTATCACTTCAGGGATTCAAAAAGCACCATTTGCGCTAGAAGCTCAACTTGGTTGGGATGGTTCGCCTTGGGGCATTAAGATGGATACGCTTGATGGCAACGTGAAAACTAAGTTTGGTAAAGGCATTATCTCAGATGTGAGCGGCGCGGCTCGTCTACTTGGTTTGTTTAGCCTAGATTCGATCATCCGCAAGATGCAGCTCGATTTCTCAGACGTGTTTGATAAAGGTATGGCATTCAATAGCATTACCGGTACGGGCGAGATCCAAAACGGCATCTTCCTGACTAATGACTTGAATATGGATGCGGTGGCGGGTGAGATGAAGATCAAAGGCATCGCCAACCTCAACACGCGTCAGGTTGATGCAGAAGTGAACTTTACTCCAGATATCACTTCTGGAATTCCGGTATTAACGGCGTTTGCGGTAACCCCTCAAACGGCGCTGTACGTATTGGCGGTGACCACGGTTATTTCGCCGGTTGTTGAAGTCTTTACCCAAGTTAATTATTCGGTGAAAGGGCCATTGGATTCACCAACGGTGAGCGAGCTTTCTCGTAGCTCCGGTGAGTTCCAGCTACCAGAGAAACTCAGGAAGTTAGCCGAATAGGCCTTATATCCTAGTCAGCGAATATACGGTGAAATGCTGATTTCTGAATCATAATGAATGGAGGAGCGATACACATGGATTGTGTTGGGTTGATTCAAATGACATCTGGCCCTAGCCCTGAATTGAACTTTGAGTACCTTGTTCAAGAGGTAGCAAAGTGCAAAGAGTTAGGGGCGAAGTGGGTTGTGTGCCCTGAAAACGCGTTAGTCTTTGGCAGTAAAGCTGACTATCACCAGTATGCAGAGCCTCTAAATGATGGCCCACTGCAAAAGAAAATCTCTGAGCTAGCAAAGCTTCACCGAATTTGGATCGTTATTGGTAGTATGCCGATAAGCACAGCTAAAGGCGTGACTACCACAACCTTGGTGATTGACGATTTTGGCAGTTTAGTGGCTCATTACGACAAGCTACACATGTTTGACGTAGATGTCGCCGATGCCCATAAGTGCTATCGAGAGTCGGATATTTTCACACCGGGTGACCAAGTTGTGACAGCGGAAACGCCTTTTGGTCGCTTAGGTTTGAGTATTTGTTATGATGTGCGCTTTCCACACTTATATTCCGAGTTACGGAAACAAGGTGCGCAAATCATGGTTGTTCCGGCAGCATTTACTGCAGTAACCGGACAGGCGCATTGGGAAGCACTATTAAGATGCCGTGCGATCGAAACACAATCGTGGATCGTTGCGGTAGGACAAGGCGGCAAACATCCTTGTCAAAGAGAAACATGGGGACACTCTATGGTGGTTGACCCCTGGGGAAGAGTGGTCGCACAGTTAGACCAAGATCCTAAAAGTATGGTGGTTGAGATAGATACGTCCAGTTGCGAATCAATCAGGCAAAATATGCCCATCGCGCAACACTCTCGATTTACCAATCAATTTTAATTACAAACAAGAGCCATCTATGAGCATTAATCAAATTGAAGAAGCGCTACTGAACCCAACAGGGCTTACGGAGCAAAATATCGCAGATACATTGGCGAGCATTGCTACCCGCCAAATTGATTATGCTGATATCTACTTTCAGTCTAGCTGGCACGAATCTTTGGTGCTAGAAGATAGTATTATTAAAGACGGCTCTTTCAATATCGATTGCGGTGTTGGTGTTCGTGCAGTATCTGGCGAAAAGACCGGTTTTGCTTACTCTGACCAAATCCAATTGGATGGTCTTAAACAGAGCGCAATTGCGGCTCGTGGTATCGCGAAGCAAGGTCAAAACGGCAAGGTTCAAGCGTTTAAACGCAACTCTAACCAAACTTACTATGATGCAGTTAACCCGCTAGCGAGCTGGGAAAAACAGCAGAAAACGGAACTACTGAAATCATTGGATGCTTACATTCGTACGAAAGAGCCTATGGTGACTGAGGTATCTGTGAGCCTAAGCGGTGTACATGAGCAGATGCTGGTTGCTGCGACTGATGGAACTTACGCTGGCGATATTCGTCCGCTGGTTCGTCTATCAATCAGTGTACTTGCTCAGAAAGGCGATCGCCGTGAACGTGGTAGTGCTGGTGGCGGTGGTCGTTTTGGTTACGACTTTTTCCTAAGCGATGACAAAGGCACTCAGGTTGCTTACCAATTTGCGGATGAAGCGATTCGCCAAGCGCTTGTTAACCTTGAAGCAGTTGCTGCGCCTGCTGGTGCAATGCCTGTGGTTCTTGGTTCTGGTTGGCCGGGCGTTCTTCTACACGAAGCCGTAGGCCACGGTTTAGAAGGCGACTTTAACCGTAAAGAGTCTTCAGTATTCTCTGGTAAAGTTGGCGAGCAAGTCACTTCAAGCCTATGTACGATTGTCGATGACGGTACATTGACTGATCTTCGTGGTTCATTGAACGTCGATGATGAAGGTGTCAATGGTCAGTACAATACGTTAATCGAAAACGGCATCTTAAAAGGTTACATGCAAGATAAGCTGAACGCTCGCCTAATGGGTGTAGCACCGACAGGTAATGGTCGTCGTGAGTCTTACGCGCATCTTCCAATGCCACGTATGACGAATACATACATGCTACCGGGCGAACACACGCCGGAAGAGATCATCGCAACGGTTGAGAAGGGTATCTACGCACCGAACTTCGGCGGCGGTCAGGTGGATATTACATCAGGTAAGTTTGTATTCTCAGCTTCTGAAGCGTACATGATTGAAAACGGCAAGATCACTCACCCAGTGAAAGGCGCGACGCTAATCGGTTCTGGTATTGAAGCAATGCAGCAGGTGTCTATGGTCGGTAACGACCTAAGTATCGACCGTGGTGTTGGTGTGTGTGGTAAGGCTGGTCAAAGTGTACCAGTGGGTGTTGGTCAACCAACATTGAAGCTAGACTCGCTAACTGTTGGTGGTACTGAGTAACTCAGGTTAGCCTCAACAAGTCTGTTTAAAAAATTAATTGAAAAGCGCCTCCAATGTGAGGCGCTTTTTGTTTTTATATTACTGATTCAGTAAGCGTATAGAGTCACTACATGTTCTCTTCTGCAAACTCAGCCAGTCGGCTTCGCACTACACCATTGAGGTGGATGTTGGCACTGCCTTCGAAGTTTTTAAAACGCTCGACCATGTAGGTTAAGCCAGAGGTCACAGGGGTTAGGTAAGAAGAATCTATCTGCGCTAGGTTTCCAGAACAGATAATCTTAGTACCTTCGCCACAACGGGTGATGATGGTTTTGATTTGTGAAGCGGTGAGGTTCTGACACTCATCGAGAAGTACAAACGCATTCTGAATTGAACGTCCGCGCATGAAGTTAATCGATTTAAACTGGATATTGGCTTTGTCACAGATGTACTTCATCGACCCTTCGGTACAATGGTCGTTCTTGTGCAGCGCTTCCAGTGTATCGGTCACTGCGGCTAACCAAGGCAACATCTTCTCTTCCTCAGTACCAGGAAGGAAACCTATCGACTCACCTATATCAGGTGTGTTTCGGGTTACGATGATCTTATCGAACTGCTTACGTTCAATGGTTTGCTCAAGTGCAGCAGCCATGGCGAGCAGCGTTTTACCACTCCCTGCCGCACCAGTTAGGATCACCAGGTCAATATCAGGGTCGAGCAGGGCATCAATCGCCATTCCTTGGTAAATGTTTTTTGGCGTGATGTCCCAAGCTCTTCGGTTCATTAAGCGTTCACGGCTTAAGTCCCTGAGTGTGATGGTTTCGGTATCAATCTCTTCAACTCTTGCTGCAAAGTCGCTCTCTTCATCAATCACATATTGGTTGAGGAAGGTCGGCTCAAAAGGCGCTCTAGCTAAGGTGTGCAGTGTCTTTCCACCTAAACTTCTGCTCTCGACATTGTCGATACCATCCCAAAATGATCCTTCGAGCTGTTGAAAGCCTTTGGTGAGATATTGAATATCATCAATCAGTTGGTCTGTTTGATAGTCTTCAACAAAGCGAACACCAGCGCCTTTGGCTCGTAAGCGCATGTTGATGTCTTTGGTGATGAGAACCACTTCGCGTGGCGCGCGTTTGTTTTGAAGGTAGAGTACAGCGTTGAGGATTCGGTTATCGCCTGCCTTGTCGTCGGCAAAGGCTTTGATGCTTTCTTGAAGTTCGTAATCGGCGAGTATTGAAATACTGCCTGAGGCTTTAATGTCTTTGGTGAAAGGGATACCTTCCGATATTTGGTCTGGTGTAGCTTCCCTGAATAGATCTTCGAGAGTTCGTATCGCAATTCTCGCATCTCGGGCAACGTCTCTCTTACTGTCTTTGATTCTGTCTAGTTCTTCTAGCACTGTCATGGGGATAACGACATCGTGCTCTTGGAAAGAAAATATAGCGAAGGGTTCGTGAAGTAGGATATTGGTGTCTAAAACAAATAGCTTCCGGTTGGTCTCGCCCATAGCATCTCCTTGCCGACGTGCGGCTTGCCTTGCATTCATTGAACGTAGATAAAGCTCATATAAAGATTAGTATCTGATTCTGGTGATAGTCAACTACTCACCTAAACTTCATCTAGAGGAATACCACCATATCGTTGTAGATGACTATGGCGTATTCGTTTGAGAGCAGCAATCTGCTACCTATAGATTAACCATGATTTTTTGACAGTTTGATTGCACTGGCGAAAACAGAAAAAAAGCACGAAATCATCTCCTTTAGGCGTGACCTAAATCACAGCATCGAGTAAGATTAGCGACCTTTTTCTGCACCATTTTCTTGAGATATTTATTATCTAGAGCGCACTTAAAAAGTGGCTGCAAACTAGGCATTTTTGGCTATATTTTTAGTTCAGGAGCGAGAACGTTCTTGTTTGAAACTGCAGTTAAAAAGACCAAATTCCAACTATAAGATTGAGGTAGTCGATTCATGACATTTGCTTTGGGGCAACGCTGGATAAGCGATACGGAGAGCGATTTAGGTTTAGGTACCGTTGTAGCAATGGATGCTCGCACAGTGACACTAATGTTTGCAGCGTCAGAAGAAAACCGTGTTTATGCACGTACTGATGCTCCCGTAACCCGAGTAACGTTTAATGTCGGCGATGTCATCGAATGCCAAGAAGGTTGGTCTCTGTCTGTCGAAGAAGTTATCGAAGACAAAGGACTGCTAACCTACTTAGGTACTCGCGAAGATACCCAAGAAACAGAAGTCACTCTGCGTGAAATCTTCTTAAGTAACCAGATCCGCTTTAACAAGCCACAAGATAAACTGTACGCAGGTCAAATCGACCGTATGGATAACTTCGTGTTGCGTTACCGCGCGTTGAGTAACCAGTACCAACAACACAAGAGCCCTATGCGTGGCTTGTGTGGTATGCGTGCTGGCTTGATCCCTCACCAGCTATACATCGCTCATGAAGTGGGCCGTCGTCACGCTCCGCGCGTTTTACTGGCTGATGAAGTTGGCCTAGGTAAAACCATCGAAGCGGGCATGATCATCCACCAACAGGTGTTGTCTGGCCGTGCTGAACGAATTCTGATTGTGGTTCCTGAAACTCTACAGCACCAATGGTTAGTAGAGATGATGCGCCGTTTCAATCTGCACTTCTCTATCTTCGATGAAGAGCGTTGTATTGAAGCGTTTGCTGAATCGGACAACCCATTTGATACCCAGCAGTACGTTCTGTGTTCTTTGGATTTCCTACGTAAGAGCCGTAAGCGCTACGAGCAAGCACTTGAAGGCGAGTGGGACTTGCTGGTTGTCGATGAAGCGCATCACCTTGAGTGGAGCCAAGACAAACCAAGCCGCGAATACCAGGTGGTTGAAGGCTTAGCGGAAAATACGTCTGGTGTGCTACTACTAACAGCAACGCCTGAACAACTAGGTCGTGAGAGTCACTTTGCACGTCTGCGTCTGCTTGATCCTGACCGCTTCTACGATTACGAAGCATTCGTTGAAGAAGAAGACCAATACGCACCGGTTGCTGATGCTGTTACTGCATTGTTCTCTGGTGTGAAGCTTGAAAACAGCGCGAAGAATCAGATTACTGAACTGCTTTCTGAGCAAGATGTAGAGCCGCTGTTTCGTGTTATCGAAGGTGATAGTAGCGAAGAAGAGCAAGCGTTAGCTCGCCAAGAATTAATTGATAACCTTATGGACCGCCATGGTACTGGCCGTGTTCTATTTAGAAACACGCGAGCTGCAATCAAAGGCTTCCCTAAGCGTAATGTAAACCTACTGCCGATGGAGATTCCAACGCAGTACACAACCTCAATGCGTGTATCTGGCATGATCGGTGGCAAGATGGCTCCCGAAGCTCGTGCTATGAAGATGCTGTACCCAGAAGAGATCTTCCAAGAGTTTGAAGGTGAAGACTCAAGCTGGTGGCAGTTCGATTCACGTGTTAACTGGTTGATTGAAAAAATCCAAGATAAGCGTAGTGAAAAGATCCTAGTGATCGCATCACGTGCAAGTACGGCGCTTCAATTAGAGCAAGCACTGCGTGAGCGTGAAGGTGTGCGTGCAACCGTATTCCATGAAGGCATGTCGATCCTTGAACGTGATAAAGCGGCGGCTTACTTTGCTCAAGAAGAGGGCGGTGCTCAGGTTCTGATCTGTAGTGAAATCGGCTCTGAAGGTCGTAACTTCCAGTTCGCGAACCAGCTAGTAATGTTCGATCTTCCGTTCAACCCAGACTTGCTTGAACAACGTATTGGTCGTTTGGACCGTATCGGTCAGCTGCGTGACATCGACATCCATGTCCCTTACTTAAAAGGTACGTCACAGGCGATTCTTGCGCGTTGGTTTGATGAGGGTCTAAATGCATTTGCAGAGACATGTCCAACTGGTCGCACAGTTTACGACAAGTACTCAGATGTTCTTATCGAAATGCTGGCTTCTGGTAATACAGAGCAGCTTGATGAAGTGATTGAAGAGTCTGCCAAGCTAAATCAAAGCCTAAAAGCGGATCTAGAAAAAGGCCGCGATCGCCTATTAGAGATGCACTCAAACGGCGGCGACAAAGCACACGAAATCGCAGAGAAGATTGCATCAACTGATGGCGATACTAACCTAGTAACGTTTGCACTGAGCTTGTTCGACACGATTGGTTTGAACCAAGACGACAAGGGTGAAAATGCGCTAGTCGTGACACCATCTGAGCACATGATGGTACCAAGTTACCCTGGCTTACCATACGAAGGCGCAACCATCACGTTCGATCGTGATACAGCCCTTTCTCGTGAAGACATGAACTTCATCAGCTGGGAGCACCCAATGATTCAAGGCGGTATTGATCTGCTACTGAGTGAAGGTGTGGGTGCATCAGCGGTATCATTGTTGAAAAACAAAGCGCTGCCAGTGGGTACTATCCTGCTTGAGTTGGTTTACCTTGTGGATGCGCAAGCACCGAAACGCAGCGGTATCAGCCAGTTCCTGCCTAAGACACCAATTCGTTTGATGATGGATGGCCGTGGTAACGATCTCTCTGCTCAGGTTGAATTTGATAGCTTTAACCGTCAGCTAAGCCCTGTAAACCGTCACTTAGCGAGCAAGCTAGTGAACTCGGTACAAGGCGAGATTCACAAGCTAATCGAAGCGGGTGAGACGCATGTACTGCCGAAGGTTGAAGAAGTTCGTCAGCAAGCTCAGAAAGATATGCAAACTAACTTGAACGGTGAACTAGAGCGTCTACAAGCGCTTAAAGCTGTGAACCCGAATATTCGTGATGAAGAGCTTGAGGTTATCGAAGCTCAAATCAATGAACTGACAGGTTACATCAGCAAAGCTCAGGTTCAGCTAGATTCATTACGCTTGATTGTGGTTTCTCACAACTAGTTTGAATTAGCGAAATGCTTCAACGAAATAAGGCCTTCATTACGAAGGCCTTATTGTTATCTAGCGTTTGAAAGATGTATTTGTTGTTGAAAGGTGTATTGACTGAGGAATTACATCAACCACTTCCACCAAACAAATACCGCTAGGAAACCAAATAGGTAAACAAGACCCGCTACAGACAACCATTTTAGTTTGGTGCCAATCGCTAGAGCTTCAGGAAGCTTGGCTTTGTTTACCAAAATGAAGTTAAGCAATGCGAAGAATGGCGTAGTTGCAAAGGCAAGCACCATTGCAAAATCCAACATTGGCATCAGCGCAGCACTAAAGAACATCACAATCGCCAAGGCCGCGATAGAGACAATGATGATCCAGCCTTGCAGCATGCGTGGGCTCGACTCTTTTTTAAATAATAGTCGCTGTGATTCAGCAAGTACGCGTGAGTAGCCATCGATAACGGTAATGGTGCTGCCAAAGATACAGAAGAAAGCGACGATGGCGATCAGTGGACGAGACCATTCACCAATCGTAGAAGCATAAATACCGACTAACTGGTGAGTAAAGCCAACACCAGAGCGAGACAGTTCAACCCCCGAGCCGTGAAGTACCAGAGCGCCTAACGCAACGAACACTAGTGCAAGTAGTGCAGTACCAATGTAGCCAACATTGAAATCGAATAGCGCTGATTGAGCCGTGACTTCTTGTTTCTCTTTTTGGCTCTTTAGCCACATAGAGGTGATGCTGGATATCTCGATAGGCGCAGGCATCCAACCCATAGTCACCACGATAAAGCCAATAGCAGCCAATGACCAAGGCGACGGTGGAACAAAAGCAGCATCAGGTTCGACTGGAGAGCCTATAGCAATGGCGACTGCAGCTAAGGTTGTGATGGTCAGGATCGCCATGATCGCTTTGGACAGCGTATCAAGTGCGCGATAATGGCCAGCAAACAGAATGATCAAGCAGGTCGCTAAAACGATCATGCACAATGTGCTGGTGGCCAATTCGAAAGGAATAAAGTAACTGAGTAGGCTTGCACTAAATAACAGTAGTGCTGCAGTATTTACCACGGCGGAAATTGCGCTCAATATCGAAAAGATTACAAGGTAAGGTCTGCCAAGGTTAGAGTAACCTTCAACCAAGCTTTGTCCTGTGCCAAGAGTATATTGGATACCGGCTCTAAAGAATGGGTATTTAAATATGTTTACCAGGATAATAAGTGCGGCGAGCTGCCAGCCATAAATCGCACCAGCTTTGGTCGAGGCAACTAAATGTGAGCCACCTACCGCAGCTGCGGCCATCATAATGCCTGGGCCAAGAGACTTGATTAAACTTGATAGGGGAGCAGAGGTTTGTGTTTTTTCGGTGGTTGTTTTAACCGTACTTTCCATCATTTTTCCTTTGATGCTGACTTCTTATTTTCCGTTACCCTATCAATACCATGTTTTGTAAAGTCGTCAACTTTTATGTACAAAAATGTTGGAAATTGTATTTATTAATAAACAAATTAACCGTAAATTATTTATTAACCAGTAATTTAGAGGCTTCAATGGCGTTAGAGCTGTACACACCACCACGTGAACCGTGGATCGACATTGTCTATCAAGATGACGATATTCTTGTGGTGAACAAGCCAGCAGGCCTACTTTCAGTGCCGGGAAGATTGCCAGAGCATTACGACAGTATGTGGAGTCGGTTGGTTGAGGAGTTTGCTGATATTCAGGTCGTGCATCGCTTGGATATGTCGACATCGGGCTTGATGTTGTTAGCTAAACATAAGCAGGTTGAGCGGCATTTGAAGAAGCAGTTCCAATATCGACTGACACATAAGCTCTATTACGCACGAGTGTGGGGGGCAGTAGAAGAAAAAGAAGGGCTTATTGATCTGCCACTCATCTGTGATTGGCCGAATCGCCCTAGGCAGAAAGTGTGTTTTGATGATGGCAAGCCATCACAGACTCGTTATGTGGTAGAGCAAGAAGAGACTCAAACCACTTTGTTGAAGTTACTGCCGATTACCGGTCGCTCTCATCAGTTGCGTGTGCATTGTATGGAAATAGGGACGCCCATTGTTGGCGACGAGTTTTATGCAACGCCTGAAGCTTTTGAGTATAGCGATAGATTAGCTTTACATGCGTGTGAACTGAGCTTCTATCATCCGGAGAACAACCAACTGTTCAAAGCCTTTGTTCCTTGTGAGTTTTACCCTCAAGCGTCACCACAAATTGAACAGCACTTTGAAATTGCGCCAGAGCTTCCAGACTACAGAAAGCTAAAAGCTTAGAATGGTGTCATCAATACCAATTCAAGGACGTACAATGCCGAAGTTGAAAGTGGTCTTTCTTGACCGGGCTACCATCCCATCTCAAATCAATTTAAAACCTCTTAGCTTTGAACATGAATGGATTGAGTTTGATTTTACTGCTCCAGAGCTCGTTGCTGAGCGCGTTGCGGGAGCAGATGTTGTTATCACCAATAAGGTTGTGCTCAACGCTGATAATTTAGCTCAAGCGCAACAACTCAAGTTGATCGCTGTTTCTGCTACAGGTGTCAACAATGTTGATGTGGAATACTGCAAGGGCAGTAATATCGCAGTGGCTAATGTGCAAGGCTATGCGACTCAGTCGGTACCTGAACATGTGATTGCTATGCTGTTTACGCTAAAGCGAAATCTTGTTGGCTACCATCAAGACATTGAAGCCGGGGAGTGGCAGAAGGGTAAGCAGTTCTGTTTCTTTACTCATCCGATTCAAGACGTGGCGGGTAGCACATTAGGCTTAATGGGCAGTGGCAGCTTAGGGCAAGCAACCGCAATATTAGCCAAAGCAATTGGTATGAAAGTTATTTTTGCTGAGCGCAAAGGGGCTGACTCTTGTCGAGAAGGCTACCTACCTTTTGAAACTGTTTTAAAGCAAGCGGATGTGATCAGCCTGCATTGCCCTTTGACTGATGCGACTCGCAACCTGATTTCAGAGCGAGAGCTCGCGATAATGAAACCGAGTGCAGTCTTAATCAATGCAGGGCGCGGTGGATTAGTTGATGAGCAAGCCTTAGTTGAGGCTTTGAAAAAACATGAGATTGCAGGCGCAGGTATGGATGTATTCACACAAGAGCCTGCAGATACGTCGAATCCATTATTGGCCAACAGTCACTTACCAAATTTACTGCTGACACCACATGTGGCATGGGGCAGTGACAGTTCAATTCAAAAGCTGTCGGATATCTTAATGGACAACATAGATGGCTTTGTCGCAGGTAATCCGCAAAACTTAGTGCGTTGATTCTTGAGATCTTTACTACGATTGGTATTAAGCGAGTAGAGTTCAAAACAAAAAAGGTTGGCTTTTGGGCCAACCTTTTTAGATCGTTATGTCGATTAAGTGATTTAGCCTTGCGGCTTAACTACCAATACATTGATTGGTGAGTTCTGTACCACTTTGCTTGCAACAGAACCAAGAACCACTTTGTCGATTTTCGAACGCTTATGGCTAGGCATCACAATAAGGTCGGCGCCAAGCTTTTCTGCGTAATCAAGAATCGTCGTGTAAGTTTTACCTTCAGCTACGTGAACCTTATACACCACTTCATCGTCGATGTGTTTGTCGGCAAACTCTTTCAGCTGATTTTTAACATCAAGCTTCATTTGGTTCGCCGCATCTTTCGGGAAGTAAGACGCCACCATCGACATGTGAATGCCCGGTAGTACGTTCAGAATGTGGATTTCAGCATTGCTGTGTTTCGCGTGCCATACCGCTAGCTCGACTGCTTTATCAGAAAAGCCTTTGTCGTTAAGATCAACGGGAACAAGGATTTGTCTATACATGTATTCGTCTCTTTTTGAGCAGCGCTTAGCACATACCAAACGCTGTAATTATCTTTTCCATGTAGTAAAAAAGCCAAATAGAGTAGAGCGCTACTTGGCTCTATCCATTACGCGCTAATCTCATCCTTACGAGCACGCCTTCTTTGGTTCATCGCTAAACCAATCAAAATCAGTAGGGCAGGTAAGAATACCCACTCTTTCATTGGTCGATCTGCATCTTGGATAACGGATTTAATTTCCCAATCAAAGTCAATGCCAGCGGCTTCTGCAGGGCTACCAAACTCAACCATATCAACAATCATCTTGTTGTCAGCTTGTGTCAGCATTAGGCCCATTGAAGCAATGCGGTCTTCACTTGTTGTCGCAGAATCTTCAAACGGAAGGCGAACTGTTTTCTCAGAATAGTTACCTTCTAAGTTTTCGCCACCTACTCTCAATTCAAGTGATTGTCCCACAGATAGATTTTCTGTGATTTGAGCGATCTCAACTCCTGGCGAAAGAACTTTCTCTGGGTAGATCATGTCCCACCAGAAACCTGGGCGGAAGAAAGAGAAAGTCAGAACGATAAGCAGTATGGTTTCCCACCACTTGTTCTTAGTGAACCACCAACCTTGAGTTGCTGCTGCAAAGATAAGTACCGCAGTAACCGAAGAGAAAATCGTTAGCGCTAAATGCCACCAAGAATCAATGCCCATCAACAGTAGTTGGGTATTGAATATGAACATGAATGGTAAGATTGCGGTCCGGATATCGTAGGTAAAACCTTGAATACCTGTACGAATCGGGTCTGATTTCGCAATCGCTGCTGCGGCAAATGCTGCCAGACCTACCGGAGGTGTGTCATCCGCAAGAATACCGAAGTAGAACACGAATAAGTGCACCGCAATCAGTGGGATGATAAGACCGTGCGCAGCGCCCAGAGTAACAATTACCGGCGCCATTAGCGTTGATACAACGATGTAGTTTGCTGTGGTTGGTAAGCCCATGCCTAGGATCAAGCTGATTACCGCGGTGAATAGCAACATAAGAATGATGCTACCGCCTGAGATGAACTCAACGAAATCAGTCATTACAAGGCCGATACCCGTTAGAGTCACCACACCAACAACCGTACCTGCGGCAGCTGTCGCTACACCGATACCAATCATGTTACGTGCGCCTGAAACCAAGCTCTCTGCTAGATCAACGAAACCAGCTTTAGTTTGCTCTGCAAGATCGTCTGATTTGTTCATCAGAGTCATCAAAGGACGCTGAGTGATCAAAATGAAGATCATGAAGACGGTTGCCCAGAATGCAGATAGACCTGGCGAGAAACGTTCAACGGTTAGACACCAAACTAGCACTACGATAGGCAGTAGGAAGTGCAAACCAGATTTAATTGTTGGACCTGGATCTGGAACTTCTTTCAGGTCCGCATCGATTTCCATGCCGCCTTCAGCTGCGTATTTTGCTGATACGCGAACCAGAGCAACATAAGCGATCAATAGCGCCACAGTTACGATCGGTGTTGCAGCATCGCCAAATACATCTTTCGTCCAACCGACACCGTAGTAAACCGCGGCACTAATAACACATAGACCTAATATGGTGCCAGTGAAAGAGAGTAGGCTTTGTACGATAGTTGGTGTGTGACGACGAGGTAAGCCGGTCATGCCAGCTTTACATGCTTCTAGGTGAACGATGTAAATCAGAGCTATGTAAGAGATCAGAGCTGGCAGTAGCGCCGCCTTGATAACTTCCACATACGAGATGCCCACATACTCAACCATCAAGAATGCCGCAGCACCCATGATCGGTGGCGTTAGTTGGCCATTGGTTGAAGCCGCAACTTCTACCGCACCTGCTTTTGTGCCCGGGAAACCAACACGCTTCATTAGCGGGATAGTAAAGGTACCTGTGGTTACCACGTTTGCAATAGATGAACCTGATACCAGACCAGATAACCCAGAGGCTACAACGGCTGCTTTTGCTGGGCCGCCTTTCATGTGACCAAGCAGAGAGAATGCAATCTTGATGAAGTAGGCACCAGCACCAGCGCGTTCTAGCATTGCACCAAACAGTACAAACAAGAATACGAATGACGTTGATACGCCAAGAGCAACACCGAATACACCTTCCGTTGTTAGCCACAGGTGCGACATTGCCTTGTTCAGGCTTGCACCTTTATGGGCGATAACGTCTGGCATGTGTGGACCGCCAAAGGTGTAAAGTAGGAATACTGCCGCCACAACCATAAGAGGTGGACCTAAAGCGCGTCGTGTTGCTTCAAGCAGTAAAACCATGCCGAATACAGCAGCAACAATATCGAATGTTGTTGGTGCGCCCGAACGACCGGCAAGTTCAGTGTAGAAAATATAGATATAAGAAGCTGAAAAACTACCTACTAGCGCCAATATCCAGTCGACTGCAGGAATGCGATCCCGAGGCGAGTTCTTCATAGCTGGATAAGCGGTAAAGGCTAGGAAAATAGCAAACGTAAGGTGAATTGCTCGAGCTTCAGTGTCGTTTAAAATTGCGAAGTTAAAAATGAACGGCAGCGGAGATGCATACCAAAGTTGGAACAGTGACCAACATAGAGGCACAAACCATAAAATACGGCCTTGGATACCACGAGGGCTACGCGCACCAGTATCTGATTGTGCCACCATTTCTTGCACATCTGGAGACGGTGATGTTGTCTGCGTCATGTACTTTATCCTTATTATTGATGGTCTGCCTTTTCTTACGAACAACCAAACGTTATTTATTTCCTATCTAGTGTAGTGAATGGATAGGGAAATGCGTTCTTTGTTCGTCTTTGTCTTAGGCTTGATACGAAGGTAAGTCCTCCAAATTGGAGAAACTTAAAGGGTTGCTCTTTTCACTTAAGTTATTTTTATAAAACGTGAAAAGCCAATAAGGAGGGCTAGCCTCCTTATTGGTGTAGTAGGCTTAAAGTAGAATTACTTTAGAAGGCCCACTTCTTTGTAGTATTTTGCTGCGCCTGGGTGAAGAGGGATAGAGATACCCGCTTTAACCATGTCTTCTTTTTTCAGGTTCGCAAATGCTGGATGTAGGCGTTTGAAAGTGTCAAAGTTTTCAAATACTGCCTTAGCAACGTTGTATGCAACTTCTTCAGAAACGTCTGAAGTTGTTACCATTGTTGCTGCAACACCGAAGCTGTTTACGTCAGCGTCAGTACCACGGTACATGCCAGCAGGAACTGTGCTGTAAGCGTAGTATGGGTTTTCAGCTACGATCTTGTCGATCTGTGGACCCGTTGCTGAAACCAGTTTTGCATCACAAGACGTTGTTGCTTCTTTGATTGATCCGTTCGGGTGACCAACCATGTAGATAAATGCATCAATCTTGTTATCACAAAGTGCTTGTGAACGCTCAGAACCTTTAAGTTCAGAAGCAAGCTTGAAGCTGTCGTTCGTCCAACCCATTGCGTCCATTACAACACCCATCGTTGCACGGTCACCAGAGCCTGGATTACCAATGTTTACGCGCTTACCAGCTAGGTCAGAAACATTGTTAATGCCAGCATCGGTACGAGCGATGATGTTGAACGGTTCTGTATGTAGAGAGAACATAGCGCGAAGTTTCTTGTATTCGCCCTGATCTTTGAACTTACTTGTACCGTTGTAGCCGTGGTATTGCCAGTCCGATTGAACAACACCGAAATCTAGTTCACCAGCACGGATGGTGTTAACGTTGTAGATTGAACCACCAGTAGACTCTACAGAACAACGAATGTTGTGGTCTTTGCGGCCCTTGTTCACTAGTTTACAAATTGCACCACCAGTCGGGTAGTAAACACCCGTCACTGAACCAGTACCAATTGTGATGAACTCTTGAGCGTTAACAGCGCCAGCGCCCATTACAGCAGCTGCAATAGCACCAACTTTAATAAGTTTGGTAAATGCCATGAATTTCCCTTCCTTTATTCATTATTAACCCTGAAACAAGTGTAGTCGTTTCTGGAGTTTCCTATTTGGAAACGGCACCTTTTTCAATCCATGTGATGAAAAAGTGGCTGAATAATATCAAAAATTGGCAGAAAATTACTCGAATGTTAAAAGATATAGCTAAAAAATCTAACAAATGATGTCTAGATCTCGTGTTTAATTTGCTACTGAGTTTTTTAAAATCAATGATTTAGTGTAATTTCGGGAAGGGTGTATGGATATTCTAGGATGTGATTTGGATCACGAAGCGAATAGATGTTCGTGATCCATTAGTAAGGCTGATAGTTATGAAACAGTGAGCAATTATCCTGCGTATTCAAACAGTTCGCACACAGAATCAAACAGTTGCTTAGTGGTAACCGATAACGTTGGAGTAATAAAGATAGTGTCATCACCCGCGACCACACCCAGTATGCCTTCCGACTTACCTAGTGAGTCTAATAAGCGAGCGATAAGCTGAGCTGCACCAGGGCCAGTGTGTATCACAACTAATGCATTGTTGTGGTCAATATCTAGTACTAATTCTCGTAAAGAGCTAGAAACTGTCGGAACACCCAGTTCAGCAGGAAGACAGTAAACCATCTCCATTTTTGCGTTACGAGTTCGAACGGCACCAAACTTGGTTAACATACGCGAGACTTTAGACTGGTTGATGCTTTCAAAACCTTCGTGTTTTAGGGCATCTACAATTTCGCCTTGTGAGCCAAAACGTTCTTCTTTTAGTAAGGCTTTAAATGCACGAACTAAGTTGTCTTGCTTTTCTGTATTGCGCATATGTCATTCTTATTCATTAACAAAGATGTTTGCATATTCTCGCATACATATTCAATTTTAGCCAAAACATCCCTGTAATTTGTTAGTCATATCACTGTAAATATTTAATAGAATAATGTGTTATTTGCGACGACTTATTTTGTTATTTCAGTCGATTATCGCCATAATGCGAACTTGCTGTGTAGCACGGTTTTATTGACTTGCGCGAAGTCGCAAAGCTAGCGTTAATTGATTGTAATCACTTTGTGATTAATATAGTTTTTTAACTTAGATTTAGCTCAAGAATTACCCTACAAAGAATCTATAAGAGAAAGCTCTCAAGGAGAATAACAATGAAAGTAGCTGTTATTGGTGCCGCTGGTGGCATCGGTCAAGCCCTAGCCCTACTACTTAAGAACCGCCTACCTGCTGGTTCAGATCTTGCACTTTACGACATCGCTCCGGTAACACCGGGTGTTGCTGCCGATCTTAGCCATATCCCAACGCCTGTTTCGATCAAAGGTTACGCGGGTGAAGATCCAACACCAGCACTAGAAGGTGCGGATGTTGTACTTATTTCAGCGGGTGTTGCTCGTAAGCCTGGTATGGATCGTGCGGATCTTTTCAATGTGAACGCTGGCATTGTTAAGTCTCTTGCAGAGAAAATCGCAGTTACTTGTCCTACTGCTTGTGTTGGTATCATCACTAACCCAGTAAACACAACAGTGCCAATCGCAGCTGAAGTACTCAAGAAAGCAGGTGTTTACGATAAGCGTCGCCTATTCGGTATTACGACTCTTGATGTGATTCGTTCTGAAACGTTCGTTGCTGAACTAAAAGATAAAGATCCAGGCGACATCCGTGTTCCTGTTATCGGCGGTCACTCAGGCGTAACGATCCTTCCTCTGCTTTCTCAAGTTGAAGGCGTAGAGTTCACTGATGAAGAAATTGCAGCGCTAACGACTCGCATCCAAAATGCAGGTACTGAAGTAGTAGAAGCTAAAGCTGGCGGCGGCAGTGCGACACTGTCTATGGGTCAAGCGGCTTGTCGTTTCGGTCTTGCTCTAGTGAAAGCGCTTCAAGGTGAAGAGAACGTGATTGAATGTGCATACGTTGAAGGTGAAGGCGAACACGCACCATTCTTCGCTCAGCCAGTTAAGCTAGGTAAAGAGGGCGCAGAAGCGATCCTTAGCTACGGTGAACTGAGCGATTTCGAGCGTAACGCCTTAGACAGCATGCTTGAAACACTAAATGGCGATATCGAGATTGGTGTTGAGTTCGCTAAGTAAGCGATACAGCATTTAACTCAATTTAAAATTACTAATAAATGCCGGTCATTATGATCGGCTTTTTTGATCCTTGGATTTGCCTCGTTCGTAAATAGTGTTTTAGAGATGCAAGTGGGGCAGCAGTTATGAGTCGTATTCAAAAAGGAATGAACGTCCATTTCCATTTAGGTAGATTGGGAAAGATCCTTGTTATAGATGAGCAAGAGCAATTTGCGCTGGTTGAGTCATACAACAGCCACGAGCAGTACGCAGTGCCGCTGGAAGAGATAGAAGAAGTCGAAGCTCAACTTCCGTTGTCGTTAGAGTCGAGTCGTTATTGACAGTGGATTTGAAAAGATTTTCGTGAGGATCAAAAAAAGAGCCCTGAGGCTCTTTTTTATTATCTATGTAATGTCGCTATATAGAAGACAGTCTACAAAGTTACTTGCTGCGTTTAACAGCCAAGTGTGCAAGTGTGGTTAGTGCTTGCTTATATTCAGAGTCAGGCAGTACAGAAAGCTCAGCAATCGCTTTGTCGGCTTCTTCATAGGCTTTATTAGTCGTGTACTCTAATGAGCCTGTGTCTTTCATCACCGCCATAATGTCGTCGAGACGTTCCATGCCGTTCGCTTTCTCAATTGCTTCACGAATCATGCTTGCTTGTTCAGGAGAACCATTGTGCATTGCATATAGTAAAGGCAGCGTTGGTTTGCCTTCAGCAAGGTCGTCACCAACGTTCTTGCCCATCTCTTTACCATCAGCAGTGTAGTCCATCACATCGTCAATCAGTTGGAATGCGGTGCCTAGGTATTTACCGTAGTTTTGCATTGCCGTTTCGATTTCTGGTGATGATTCGCTAAGGATGGCACCGATTTGTGTTGCGGCTTCAAACAGGCGAGCGGTCTTAGAGTAGATCACTTGCATGTAGCTTTCTTCAGTGGTGTCTGGGTTGTTGCAGTTCATTAACTGTTGAACTTCACCCTCGGCAATCACGTTTACTGCTTCACTCATTAGTTCAAGGATCTTTAAGGATCCTAGCGTTGTCATCATTTGGAATGAGCGAGTATAAATAAAGTCACCCACCAAAACGCTAGCAGCATTACCAAAAGCTGCGTTGGCTGTCGCTTTACCGCGTCTCATGTCCGATTCGTCGACGACATCATCATGAAGTAGGGTTGCTGTGTGAATAAACTCGATAAAGGCTGCAGAGGTGATATGAGCTTCACCTTGGTAACCAAGTGCGCGAGCAGATAAAAGAGCAAGCAAAGGGCGTAGGCGTTTGCCACCACCGCTAACGATATAAAAACCAAGCTGGTTGATTAAACTTACGTCAGAATTAAGTTGGGCTTGAATTGTTTCATTCACTTTTGCCATATCATTGGCAGTAAGCGTTTGGATAGCTTTAAAATCCATTGTTCATCCGGCTGAAGTTAGACCCTGTAAGGCTTATACGTTGTATTTAATTGTTGAATAATACACTAAAAAACGTTGATTAATACATCGCTAAAGGGCATGATTGCCGCACTTTTCTTTGGCGAACAGGTTTTCGCCAATTTTTTAAAAATATGGCTTGTCATAGCGCCATGATTCCCGTAGAATCTGCGCCCTATTGATTAGTTTAGCGCACACCCGAGTTGTACAATTAACAACCATAGGCTGTGCGGAAAAAGCGGAGTAAAATATGTACGCTGTTTTCCAATCTGGTGGCAAACAACACCGAGTAAGCGAAGGTCAAACACTTCGTTTAGAGAAATTAGACGTTGAAACTGGTGCAACTGTAGAATTTGATAAAGTTCTTCTTGTTGCTAACGGCGAAGAAATCGCTGTTGGTGCACCTCTTGTTGAAGGTGGCAAGGTTACTGCAGAAGTAGTACAACACGGTCGTGGCGATAAAGTAAAAATCGTTAAGTTCCGTCGTCGTAAGCACTCGCGTAAGCAAGCTGGTCACCGTCAGTGGTTCACTGAAGTGAAAATCACTGGCATTAACGCTTAAGTATTAGGAGAGTTTAACAATGGCACATAAAAAAGCTGGCGGTTCTACTAATAACGGCCGCGATTCAGAAAGCAAACGTCTTGGTGTTAAGCGTTTTGGTGGTGAATCTGTTCTTGCAGGTAACATCATCGTTCGTCAACGTGGTACTAAATTCCACGCTGGCACAAACGTTGGCATCGGTAAAGACCACACTCTTTTCGCTCTTACTGAAGGTAAAGTGAAATTTGCTGTTAAAGGTCCTAAAAACCGTAAGTTTGTAAGCATCGAAGCTGAGTAATTTAATCTTTAATTAGATTATCTTATTAGCTTTCAAGCTGAATTCAAAAGCCCTGCCGATTCGGCAGGGTTTTTTATTTATAGCGAGAATAAAAAAGCAGACGCTCTTGCCTTAGCTTTAATAAGCTTAGCAAAGAACCTCTCCTTCTTTGTTCCTTGGTTGCAGGTCGGCCTAGATCTTAGGTGATCGATCTAAACACGGATCTGCTAGAATTTATATCACTCCTTGATGAGTGGTAACGCAACGTAAGTGCGGAGTTAAAAAATGAAATTCGTTGATGAAGCGGTAGTAAAAATAGAAGCCGGTGATGGCGGTAATGGTACAGTTAGCTTTTGGCGCGAAAAATTCGTCGCTAAAGGTGGCCCTGATGGCGGCGACGGCGGTGATGGTGGTGATGTTTACATCCAAGCGGATGAGAACTTAAACACACTGATCGATTATCGTTTCCAACGTTTTTACAACGCAGAGCGTGGTGAGAACGGTCGCGGTGGTAACTGTACTGGTAAACGTGGTAAAGACATTACACTGAAAGTGCCTGTAGGTACTCGTGCAGTTGATATCCACACCAACGAAATCGTTGCTGAAGTTGCTGAACACGGCAAGAAAGTGATGGTTGGTAAAGGTGGTTGGCACGGTCTTGGTAACACGCGTTTTAAATCGTCTGTTAACCGCGCTCCTCGTCAAAAGACAATGGGTACTAAAGGCGAAGTTCGCGAACTGCGTTTAGAGCTTCTTCTATTAGCTGACGTTGGTATGCTTGGCTTACCAAACGCAGGTAAATCTACTTTTATTCGTTCAGTATCTGCTGCGAAACCAAAAGTGGCTGATTACCCGTTCACTACCTTGATCCCAAGCTTGGGTGTAGTGAGTGTTGTTCCTGAAAAGAGCTTCGTTGTTGCCGATATCCCTGGTCTAATCGAAGGTGCAGCTGATGGCGCAGGCCTTGGTATTCGTTTCCTTAAGCACCTTGAGCGCTGTCGTGTTCTTCTGCATATGATCGATATTATGCCGATCGATCAATCTGATCCTATTCAGAATGCACTGACGATCATTGATGAGCTTGAGCAATACAGCGAAAAAGTTTCACAAAAACCTCGTTGGTTAGTGTTCAACAAAGTTGACCTAATGCCAGAAGACGAAGCAGACGAAAAGATTCAAGAAATCATCGATGCTTTGGGCTGGGAAGGCGAGTACTTCAAGATCTCTGCAGTGAATAAAATCGGCACCAAAGATCTTTGCTTCAAACTAGGTGAGTTTATGGAAAACCTACCTCGTGAAGTTGTAGAAGTTGAAGAAGAAGAGAAAGTAGACTTTATGTGGGATGACTACCATAAAGATGCAATGAGCGGTAAGAATGTCGTTACTGAAGATGACGACGATTGGGATGATTGGGATGACGAAGAAGATGACGGTCATGTTATCTATGTTCGTGACTAATCCCTCTTAACTTCTCATAAATCATCGGTCGCTTTTTCCAAGTACACTGATAGTTTTATTAAACCGCAATGAAAATTGCGGTTTTTTTGTATCTAAATCATTATGTACTGTCGAATTTTAATGCAGACTTTATTTCTAGATAATTAATACCAATCGTAGTAAATAACTGGTCACCCTAGCTTGTTAAAACGCTCGATAACTGCGTTAGAGATTTTGATTGTAGAATAACTACTTATCGAAAATCTCTGCCTTGTTCTCAAGCTTTTTTCTTGCGCTATTTCTGAACACTTACTTACTGTGATTGGTATAACGCCTATGGGAAGGAAATCATGGCATCAAAGCAAAGAGCGATCTCAAGACTTGTCGCTCAATCGGGACAAATGTTATTGGCTCACGGAGCCGAGAGCACACTGGTCGGCGATATCATGCGCCGTATCGGCATTGCTTGTGGGGTGAATGAGGTTGAAGTCGCACTGTCAGCCAATGCGCTTGTTGTTACTACTGTGATGGATGATCACTGTATTACCACCACTCGAAGTTGTGCTGATCGTGGCATTAACATGCAGGTTATCACTGACATTCAACGCATTTGCATCATGATGGAGAAGGGAATTCTTGATTATGATTTGGCGTATAAAAAGATTCAAAACATAAGCCCCGAGCGCTATAACCGTTGGCTAGTGGTTGTGATGATAGGATTATCATGTGCCTCTTTTAGCCGTCTTGCGGGCGGAGATTGGCAGGTATTCATGATGACTTTTATTGCTTCAGCCTGTGGCATGATCGTCAGACAAGAAATTGGCCATCGTCATTTCAATCCTTTATTAAATTTTGCGATCACCGCATTCGTTACCACTACCATCTCTGCTCAAGCCGTACTTTACAATATTGGCGGACAGCCCACGATCGTGATGGCTTCATCGGTATTGATGTTAGTACCCGGCTTCCCTCTGATTAACTCTGTCGCTGATATGCTTAAAGGCCATATTAATATGGGGTTAGCGCGCTTTACCATGGCCAGCTTATTAACTTTGGCGACGAGCTTGGGTATTGTGGCAGCGATGAGTTTATCTGATGTTTGGGGATGGGCGAGCTAATGAGTATTTTCGAACTGTTTTTAGGTTTGCTCAATGATATGTTTTTCGCCGCGATTCCTGCGGTTGGATTCGCATTGGTGTTTAACGTCCCGCAACGCGCTTTAATTTATTGTGCACTTGGCGGCTCTATCGGCCATGGTAGCCGTTATCTGATGATGCACTTTGGTATTCCAATCGAATGGGCAACGTTCTTTGCCGCGACGGTGGTTGGCATGATAGGGGTTCATTGGTCACATAAACTGTTAGCGCATCCTAAGGTATTTACGGTTGCTGCCTTGATTCCTATGGTCCCAGGCGTGTTTGCCTTCAAGGCAATGATTGCTATGGTAGAGATTAACAGGGCAGGCTATACGCCTGAGTTACTGGCAATGTTGATGGAGAACTTTTTGAAATCAATGTTCATTATCGCTGGACTGGCGGTTGGCTTAGCTGTACCAGGGCTGTTATTCTACCGACGCAGACCTATCGTCTAGCATCAAATCTCTTTCAGTTAAGGACAGGACTTTCGATTTATGATCATCAGTATGATTGCAGCAATGGCAAACAACCGTGTAATAGGTAAAGACAACCAGATGCCTTGGCACTTGCCTGCGGATTTTGCATGGTTTAAACGCTCGACTATGGGTAAGCCTGTAGTCATGGGGCGTAAAACCTATGATTCGATCGGGCGTCCTTTACCTGGTCGATTAAATGTTGTGATTAGCCGTGATGCGAACTTGGAAATTGAAGGGGTGACGACGGTTACTTCGATTGATAAAGCACTAGAGCTGGTCAACGATGTCGATGAAGTGATGATTATCGGTGGTGGTTCAATCTATGAAACTTGCCTACCTAAAGCAGACAAGTTGTATCTGACTTATATCGATTTTGATGTCGATGGAGATACACAATTTCCAGACTGGGGTGAAGGTTGGAAGCAGAGCTTTAACGAGAGCTATCAAGCTGACGAGAAAAACAAACACAACATGGAGTTTGTGATTCTAGAGCGTTAAGTCCTAATTTAAAAACACTTGCGCTGCTGCACGAGTAGCGCAAGTGTTTCGTATATCTACAACGCTTTTTGAGTAAAAAACTGTTTGTCTTCCCAGCGAAGTGCGGTTAAGTCTCCTCCCCAAACGCAGCCAGTATCAAGTCCAATCACGTCTTTTCCGTTATAGCCTTCAAGTGCAGCCCAGTGTCCAAAAACAACGGTTTTATCGAGCTTTATGCGTTGTGGAAGGTCAAACCACGGTACTAATGGTTCATCGGTAATTTCATTGGGTGGTAGCTTACATGCCATGTCGAGTCGACCGTCTTCAAAACAGAAGCGCATTCTTGTAAGGCTATTGATTGCATAGCGATAGCGCTCAATATCATGTAAATCCTGATGCCATAAATCAGGCGTGTTGCTGTACATGTTTTCGATAAGCCATTGCCATCTGTCCGACTTCAGCAAGGATACAACCTCTTGATTTTCGATACGTGCTGTTTCTATGCTCCATTGCGGCGAGATACCTGCATGGCACATCACGAACTCCGGGTGTTCTTGAAGCAAAGGTTGTTGCCTTAACCATTCGAGTAGTCGTTCACGATCTTCAGCATCAAGAATCGCTTGAGTCTTATCTTTTGGTTTCGCTGGAAATAGCCCTAAGGATACCGCCAGAAGGTGCAAGTCGTGGTTGCCTAATACAACCTTAGCTGCGTCACCAAGGCTACGAATAAAGCGTAGAGTTTCCAATGATTTTGGGCCTCGAGCGACTAGGTCTCCAGCTACCCATAAGGTATCTTGGTGTTTATCAAAGTTAATAGCTTCAAGCAGTAATTGAAGTTCGTCGAAGCACCCTTGGATGTCTCCGACAATATAATTCGACACAATAATTTCCTGTAGATACGGATGTACGGCTAATTAAGAATATTAGGGATTGCGAGTCTGAATGGGTCAACTTCGGTAATAAAATCAATGCCCTTGTTATCGGTCATCACGTAGTGACCTTGCATAACGCCAACAGGGGTTTCGATGACAGTGCCACTTGTGTAGGTGTATTCGTCGTTGGCTTCAATCACGGGTTGTTGCCCAACCACACCATCACCCTCAATGGTGAGTTGCTTGCCGTTAGAGTCGGTAATTAACCAGCGGCGAGACATAAGCTGCACCGTTGTTTTACTTAGATTTTTGATGGTAATAATGTAGGCGAAGACGTAACGATTCTTCGTTGGCTCAGATTGTTCTTCTATGTACTTAGAGTGAACCTGGCATTTGATACAAGGCGTAGATATATCCATATTCGCACCTTTTGTTGTTGATATACTTAATGTAATTAAAGTATTACATAAAAAAGGCTCCTAACCGAAGTGTAGGAGCCTTTTTTATTTATTTGTCAGCGTTGTGACTATCGTACAACCAGTTTGCCATGTCGACAAACTGCTCGAGCGTTAAGTTCTCAGGACGCATGCTTGGGTTGATACCAAGCTCTTCCAGTACTTCCTTATCGATCAAGCTCTTGTAGCAGTTGCGAACCGTTTTACGACGCTGGTTAAAGCCTTCACGACATACGCGATCAAGCCATTTCAGATCTTTTGCCGGGTAAGGCAGCACTTCGTATGGCTGTAGGCGAACAACTGCAGAGTCTACTTTCGGTGGCGGAACGAAGGCCGTTGGTGGCACTTCTAGCACAGGTGTCACTTTACAGTAGTACTGAGCCATCACAGTAAGACGGCCGTAAGCTTTGCTGCCTGGGCCAGCGGCTAGACGGTTAACTACTTCTTTTTGAAGCATAAAGTGCATGTCTTGCACGTCTTTATGGAATTCAAAAAGGTGGAACATCAATGGTGTAGAGATGTTGTATGGCAAGTTACCAAAAATACGTAGCTTGTTGTTTGGTTTAACCAGTTCTTGGAAGTCAAACTTCATCGCATCGCCTTCACGGATCGTTAGCTTATCAGCCAGATCCGGATGGTTACGCAGACGTTCTGCAAGGTCTCTATCCAATTCGATAACAGTAAATTTATCGACAAGCTTACCCACAGGCTCAGTAATTGCGCCTAGACCAGGACCGATCTCTACCAAGTTTTGACCAGGTAATGGGTTAATGCTCGATACGATGCCATCAATAATGTATGGATCGTTAAGGAAGTTTTGACCAAAACGTTTACGCGCTTTGTGCCCTAAGTGGACATCATTTCTCATTGCTTTTTCTCTACTAATTCAATGGCGTGCGTGAGCGCTGTTCTAAAGCTCCCTGTATCGGCTTGGCCTTTCCCTGCCAAGTCTAAGGCGGTACCGTGGTCGACTGATGTGCGAATAAACGGTAAGCCAAGCGTGATGTTCACTGAGCGACCAAACCCTTTGTATTTCAATACCGGGAGTACTTGGTCGTGATACATACCTAAAACAGCATCTGCATCTTGCAAATATTTTTCATTAAAGATGGTATCTGCTGGCAATGGGCCAACTAAATTGATGCCATCTATTTGGCGAATTTTTTCTAGCGTCGGGGTGATGGTTTCAATTTCTTCACGCCCTAAGCAACCATCTTCACCAGCATGTGGATTCAAGCCACACACGTAGATAGTTGGTTTCTCAATAGCAAATTTTTCAACCAAATCTTTATTCAGAATAGTAATAATTTGCTCTAATCTGTCTTCGGTCACTGCTTGAGATACATAAGCTAGTGGGATGTGAGTTGTTACTAGTGCAACACGCAGCCCTTCAGTTGCCAACATCATCACTACCAGTGGCGTATTGGACTTCTCTGCAAAGAACTCGGTATGGCCGCTAAAAGCAACGCCAGCTCGGTTAATTACACCCTTGTGAACAGGGCCGGTGACAATAGCATCAAATTCATGATTCATACAGCCAATTGCTGCGGTTTCTAAAGTATTTAATACGTAATGACCGTTAGCTTCGTTGAGTTGGCCTGCAACCGCCGTTTCAGCTAGTGGAACGTGTTTCACTACCAGTGTACCAGCGCGTTGAGGTTTCTTAGCTGCACTTGCGTCATAATCCAGCAGATCGACTTCGATGCCAAGAATTTTAGCTCGCTCGGCTAGCAGTGTTTTATCAGCACAAACCACGAGTTGATGAGGCCAGCTTTCTTGAGATAGAGCCAGAGTTAAATCTGGACCTATCCCTGCGGGTTCACCTGCGGTTATGACAATACGTTTAGTTGTTGTCATCTTGGTCGTCCTCAACCATTTCAACAAAGGCGCTTGCTCTTACTTCTTGTAGCCAAGCACCAGCTTCTTCGTTGAACTTACGGTTAAATAGAATTTGGTAAGCCTTGTTTTTCAAAGCTGAATCGGTACGGTCGACTTCGCGACGGTCTAGTACTTCAACAATGTGCCAACCGTGCACGGTTTTGAATGGCGCACTGATCTTACCTTCAGGTAGTGTTTCTACTTGGTGTTTGAACTCTGGTACATACAAATCTGGTGTTTGGTAGCCTAGCTCACCATCTTGTACTGCAGAACCTGGATCTTGACTGTATTGCTGTGCAAGGTCACCAAAGCTCGCTTCACCTGCGTTTACGCGGCGCGTGATTTCTTCAAGTTGCTCTTTCGCGCCATCATCACTCAAGATTACTGTTGGCTTAATCAGGATGTGACGAGCATTAACTTCTGTTACTGCAACGGTTTCTAAGCCTTTCACATCTTCAATTTTTAGAATGTGGAAACCTACACCGCTACGGAAAGGGCCAATGATGCTGCCTTTATTTTGCATTTTGATTTGGTCAGCAAAAATGGTTGGCATCTCTTCTTTACGCATCCAACCCCAATCACCACCTTGCAGCGCTTTAGGACCCTTAGAGTAAGTATACGCCATGGTGCTGAAATCTTTGCCTGAGTTCAGTTCTTCAACTAGCTCAGTAGCTTGCGCTTCTAACTCTTCTTTGGTTTGGTCGTCATTAAAGCGCAGTTGAATGTGGCCAATTTTGTATTGAACGGTCGCATTAGTCTCTTGCGCTAAGATATCTGCTAGGTTATCAACTTCCGCAGGAAGAATATTGATACGGCGACGAACTAAGGCGTTACGAGCTTCACTTGCTGCAATCTCTTTTCTTACTTGCTCTCGAAATGCATTGTAGCTAAGGCCTTCTTCCGCAACCGATGCGGTAAGTTGTTCAACCGTTTGGTTGTTGTCTTTCGCGATACCTTCGATTGCTTGATCGAGTCTAGCATCATCAATACGTACACCAATACGTTCCGCTTCTTGAGTTTGAATTGTATCGATGATCAGCTTTTCGAGCACTTGCTCATTGAGCACGTCTTGCGATGGCAGTGTTTGACCGCTTTTTTTAGCGTTTGCACGCAGCGTCTTCATCGAAGCATCGATGTCGCTTTGTAAGATAACGCCTTCGTTAACGATAACTTTTACGCTGTCTAGCTCAACCGGTGCTGCAAAGCTTGTTGATAAAGTACAAGTCGCTGCAATAGCAATTAATGTGCGTTTCCACAATGTCATGTGTAATCCTTTAAATTTACTGACATTTATCAGCAAAGAAAATTAGTTGTTTAAGAAGAATGGGCGACCATAGCTCAATGAGTTGTCTGAGCTACTATCTCCAACGGCGCCAGAGTCAGAGCCGATATTGGTACCAAAGCCGACAATACCGAAGTTCACACTGAAATTATTTTCGTAAACTGGCGTCGCGTTTGATGTGTTGATGTAATCACCTTCCCAGCTACGCAATTGGTTGCTGTAGGTGAAGCCGATATACCAACAATCCGATTTATAATTGAGTCGTGCTAACCATTCTAATTCTTCTTCTGTTGTTAAATCATAGAAGTATTGAGCACTGGCATTCCATTTTGGTGAAATTTGGTAAGCGCCGAGTAAGCCTGCTTGAGATATACCATCTTTGGTAATTGAGCCAACATTAAAATCGACGGTATCTTCAATATACTCTTTAGTTACGTAGCGGTAGTTGGTTTGTACGTAACCGCCCGCAAAGCGGTACTCGAGAGTACTGTTTGCCAGTTGCATCGCTGATGTATCAATATCGTATTGTACACCGCCGTGATAAAACAGGTAATCGTCGTAGTTAAAGTCGACCTCAACAGCCCAAGAAGAGTAGTTGGAATTTCTATTTGCTTCGTCTTGGTTTAAGTTTTGTTTTGTGTCTTTATCGATATAAAAGATTTGGCCAAAAGATATATTAAGTCGTTCTTTATATTCATCATCAAAGAAACGTGAGGATGCACCGTAGCTGACTTGGTTTGCTGCAGCAATTCGATCTACGCCGCTGTATTTGCGACTTCTGAATAGGCCATAGTAGTCGGTCTGCAGTAGTGTCGTATCGTAAAGACCAATGTCACTTTGATCTTCTTCTGGTACGTAAAGATACTGAACTTGAGGTTCGAGTGTTTGAGTGTAATTGCCCACAATTTTTGTATCACGTTCAAGAACGATACCTGCGTGGCTTCTAAACTCTGGAATAATACGGCTTACTGATTCTTCCAAGCCTTCATAATCAGAGCCTGCGCCGGTATCAACGCCATCAAGGTCTTGTTGATAGTAAGTACCAAGTAGTCGAGCTTCTGTTGTCCAAGTACCCCAAGTATTGCCTACAGGAATGGTAATGCCAGGTTCCACGTGAATACGGTTCGCAGATGGTTTACCTGCAGCGTCGGTATCAAATATCGAGACATGACTGATCATGTCGAAATCTAAATGCTCCATCACTTCAGGAGCATAGTAGTTGTACTCTAGTTGGGGCATCAGGCGATAAGGTAAATTATTGCTCGTTGTCAGGACTTGGAAATCCCGTACAAGCACAGAAGCATCCCAGTTCTGAGAACGGTAGGTTGCTTTACCTTCTTGCAATAGTTGGCCATCTTCACGATTACCAATACTGCTTGAGCTAACGTCAGTAAAGTAATCAATGTCACTGACTTTGGAGTAATCAACTTCAAACAACCATGACTCTTGGAAAATCCCGGTATGCTCTAGTTGAGCGCCCCAGCGGTCACCTTTCTCTTTGAACTTCTTATCATCGGGCAGGTATTCAGACTTGATACTACCCGAACCGAAATCGCTCAAGTAACGGAATTTACTATTAAGTTGCGTTCCACGTTCTTGCATGTACTTAAAAGTGGTTTCTAAGTCGTAGTTTGGTGCCAAGTTCCAATAAACTGGGATTTCAGCTTCAAAACCGTCGCTTGAACCGTATGAAACTGTTGGATACAAGAAACCGGTTTTACGAGTATCACCAATAGGAACCGTTAAGTACGGTAGGTAAAATACCGGAACACTTTGGATTTCAAAGCGTGGGTTATAAAAAGTGGCTTGTTCTTCGTCTTGGTCGACATCGATGCTCGATGCTCTTAGACGCCAAGCATTGTCACCAATCGGGCAAGAGGTAATCGAGCCATCTTCAATCTCATAAACCGCTTTACCTGTTTTTGCGATATAAACAGCATCTCCGCGACCGGGCTCGCAAAGGAATTCATAATCGGTGTTCTCAAGCGTCATTTCATCTGTAGTCAGATTATTGGTCGCTCTGTCTGAGATAGATTTGATTTGACCATCACTAAAGTTTACGTTGCCTTCAGCTACAACGATATTTTCTTGTTGGTGCAGGGTTACGTTATCGGCAAGGATGGTCTTGTTCCCTTGCGTAACGACTACGTCACCTGAATATATTGCCTTGTCACCATTGATAGCTTCTAAGCGATCTGACTCAACGTGAGCGGGTAGCTGTGTCTCGTTTTCTGCAGCGGGCTCGATCAAGCATTGATCTATAGAGGGCATTTCCTGCACACTACTATCGGTGATTGTTTCAGCTTGAGTTGTCGACACGTATAACGCCGTACTTATAGACGCGGCTAACAAGGTGCGGGAAAAAGATTGCATGAAGTTGAACTATCCTGTGTCACTAGATGAAGGGTTGATCTAGTATCAATCCAATTAATAAAGCATTTTCCTTATGATAAAGGAAATAATAGCATTCAGCATCATCAGACAGCATTACTCAGATAAAATTCATAGATAGAGAACACATAATGCAAATATTTGGCAAAATTTTGGGCGCGTTTTTTGGCTTTTTATTTGGAGGGCCACTCGGTTTAGTTTTTGGTCTGTTTTTAGGACACCAATTCGATAAAGCTCGCCGATTGAACCAATCAGGCTTCAATAGTTCTGGTTTTGGTCGAGGTCCAAGCCAAGCAGAAAGACAGAACGAGTTTTTTAAATCCGCTTTTGCGGTTATGGGGCACGTTGCTAAAGCGAAAGGACAGGTAACGCCAGAAGAGATTCAACTCGCTTCCACCATGATGGAACGCATGAACCTGCATGGCGAACAACGCAAAGCGGCGCAAGATGCATTCCGTGACGGCAAGGAGAGTGATTTTCCATTAAGTGATGTACTTGAGCGTGTGAAAATCTCATCGGGTGGCCGTTTTGATTTGCTACAGTTCTTTTTAGAGCTACAAGTATCTGCTGCATTTGCGGATGGAAGTTTGCACCCGAGTGAACGTCAGGTTTTGCATAAGATAGCGCAAGGCCTTGGGTTTTCGGCAGAGCAACTAGAACGCCGCTTGCAGATGCAAGAAGCGGCATTCCGTTTCCAGCAGCAAGGTGGAAGCTTTGGTGGCCATCAAGGCCATGGGCAATCATCAGGTTGGCAACAGGCTTCACAACAGAACCAGCTAGGCGACGCATATAAGGTTCTTGGTGTGAGTGAAAGTGCTGACGGTAAAGAGGTGAAGAA
Source organism: Vibrio sp. 10N.286.51.C3 (assembly GCF_003050065.1). NCBI lineage: Bacteria > Pseudomonadati > Pseudomonadota > Gammaproteobacteria > Vibrionales > Vibrionaceae > Vibrio > Vibrio sp. 10N.286.51.C3. Next base: position 76,189 of record NZ_PIGC01000007.1, read on the forward strand.
AGCCTACCGCAAACTGATGAATGAACATCACCCAGATAAACTGATGGCGAAGGGCTTACCGCCTGAGATGATGAATGTCGCGAAAGAAAAATCGCAAGAAATTCAAAATGCTTATGACTTGATAAAGAAGGTCAAAGGTTTTAAGTAATCGAACACTAAACCGAGTAATAACAAAGTTACTCGGTTTTTTATTAAAGGGAATTATATGACGGTAATGTATCAGGATGTTCTAGAGTTTTGGTTCGATGAGTTGACGCCTAAAGATTGGTTTACTGGCGGCGCCGAGATTGACACTTTGATAGAGTCTCGATTTTCTGAATTGCATAAAGCAGCCATTCAAGGCGAGCTATTTGAGTGGCGCCAAACTGCGCAAGGGCGATTGGCTGAGATTATCGTGCTTGATCAGTTTTCTCGAAATATTGGCAGAAATAGCTCTGCTGCATTTTCGGCTGACCCGATGGCGTTGGCTCTAGCGCAAGAGGCGGTAGCGGGTGGTTTTGATCACCAGCTTAACGAGCAACAGAAAAGCTTCCTGTATATGCCTTATATGCACAGTGAGTCTCTGTTGATTCATGAGCAAGCCGTGGAGCTCTTTTCTCAAACGGGATTAGAGCATAATTTGGATTTTGAGTTGAAGCACAAGGTCATCATTGAGCGCTTTGGTCGCTATCCACATCGCAATGAGGTGTTAGGGCGAACCTCTACGCCTGAGGAAATAGAATTTTTGCAACAGCCGGGTTCAAGCTTTTAGTTCTAGAAAACTGTCAAATAGATCAAAAGAGGCGAGTGTTTAATAAACAACTCGCCTCTTTTTTCGTTTTAGTTGCGTGCTTAGCTACTGAGGCTAGTTTGCTTGGTTGAGTGACCAGTCGTAGTCATAACTGATGTTTTGAGTATTGGTTACTGTTTCAGTTCGATATTGGTTTAAGTGCTCAAAGAGCTGTTTCTCTGTACCAAAATCTACAGCAAACCACTCGTAAATTGATGATAGTTGGAGCTTCTTATTTGTAACCAGTACGCCTTTATCACTATCTACAAACTCACTAGCTGCTTGTTCTAACAAGGCTTCAGTATTATCAGGGGTAAAAGCTTGAGGTTGTAGGTTAGGGCAACCTAGGCTGGCACAGTTCACTGCATAATGGGAGCGAGGGTCTTGCCAAATCGGTCTTAGGATTCGATGTTCAATATCGTTGAGTGTCAGTGACTTCCCGTTAACGACCACCACATCATCTCCCCATGGTCCAAAACTAAATAACCCGCCGAGCTTGGTAATCGATTTGATTGGGTAAGCCTCAAGAATCAAATCGACCGTCACAGCGTTGTATAGATTAACCCAATAGGCATACTGCTCTGCTTTTGAATAGTCGAGTGGGTTTACCTGTTCTAACTGCTTAATGTATTGCTTCAGTTTTGATTTGTCAGCCGCAGTCACTGCTTGATAACGAACTAACGTATTTTGTCCCTGTTTAGTTAAGTAGTTATCGAGAAATTGCTGCCAATCTTGATGAGATACTTGTTCTAGATTGGTTTCATTGCTTTGATTCCAGTACGGCCACAGTTCAGATTTAGGCGCCGACCAAGCTAAGGTTGAGAAAAGTAGGCTGATAATAACGAGTAGTTGTTTCATGGCATTCTCCTGATGACTGACTACTAAGACCTTATGCTTTACGATTTTCTTTCATGGCTCTTCAGTTAAATTACAGACTTAAGTCTAATAAATATATTCAGCTAAATAAAAAAGGTTGGCACTAGGCCAACCTTTTATGTGTACACAAAACAGTGCGATTCTATTTCAATACTTCTTATTTTAGGAAGCTAGGAATCTTAGCTTCAAACTCTGAAATCTTATCGGCGTGTTGAAGTGTTAGGCCGATGTTATCTAGGCCATTCAGTAAGCAGTGACGACGGAACTCATCAATTTCAAACGAGTACTCTTTACCGTTCGCGCTAACTTTCATTGCTTCTAGGTCAACCGTGATTTCTGCACCTTCATTCGCTTCAACGAATTGGAATAGCTCATCCACTTCTTGCTCAGTCAATCGAACTGGCACCATTTGGTTGTTGATCGAGTTACCGTAGAAAATGTCGGCAAAGCTTGGCGCAATCATCACTTGAATGCCGTAATCAGCAAGTGCCCAAGGTGCGTGTTCACGAGATGAACCACAACCGAAGTTTTCACGAGCTAGAAGAATTGAAGCGCCTTGGTAGCGAGCTTCGTTCATTACAAACTCAGGGTTTGGTTGTTGGCCTGCATCGTCTAGGAAGCGCCAATCGTGGAACAAGTGTTTACCAAAACCGATGCGGTTTACTTTCTGTAGAAACTGCTTTGGAATGATCGCATCAGTATCGATATTGGCCGTATCTAGAGGAACGACTAATCCGGTGTGTTGTTGAAAACCTGACATGTTAAATCCTCTAATTAAAGTTCACGAATATCGACAAAGTGACCAGCGATAGCTGCTGCGGCTGCCATTGCTGGGCTAACTAGGTGCGTACGACCATCACGGCCTTGGCGACCTTCAAAGTTACGGTTTGATGTAGAAGCACAGCGCTCTTGTGGACCTAGACGGTCGTTGTTCATTGCAAGACACATAGAACAGCCTGGTAAGCGCCATTCAAAGCCGGCTTCGATGAAGATCTTATCTAGGCCTTCAGCTTCAGCTTGTGCTTTAACTTGCTCTGAACCCGGAACGATAAGCGCTTGAACATGTTTCGCTACTTGACGGCCTTTCGCTACCGCTGCTGCTGCACGCATGTCTTCGATACGAGAGTTAGTACAAGAACCAACGAACACTTTATCTACGTTGTAATCAGATAGAGATTTACCGGCTTCAAGGCCCATGTAAGCCAGCGCTTTTTCTGCAGATGCTTTTTCTACAGGGTCAGCGAAGCTTTCAGGTGCTGGGATTGGTGTGTCTACCGAGATAACCTGACCTGGGTTTGTTCCCCAAGTGACTTGTGGTTTGATGTCTGCCGCTTCTAATGTAACAACCGCATCGAATTTAGCGTCAGCATCGGTTTTCAATGTGTCCCAGTATTCAATTGCCGCTTCTAGGTCTTCGCCTTGTGGAGAGAATTTGCGACCTTTGATGTATTCGTATGTTGTTGCATCTGGAGCAATTAGACCCGCTTTAGCACCCAACTCGATTGCCATGTTACATACCGTCATACGACCTTCCATCGTAAGGTCTGTAATTGCCTCACCACAGAATTCAACCACGTAGCCAGTACCGCCAGCCGCTGTTGTTTTACCGATGATCGCTAGCACGATGTCTTTTGCAGTGATACCCGGAGCAACCTTACCTTTTACTTCGATCTTCATGGTTTTAGCGCGAGCTTGTTTTAGCGTTTGCGTTGCTAGAACGTGCTCCACTTCAGAAGTACCGATACCGAATGCTAAAGAACCGAATGCACCGTGTGTTGCTGTGTGTGAGTCACCACATACGATGGTCATGCCCGGCAGAGTAATACCTAGCTCTGGGCCCATTACGTGCACAATACCTTGGTATTTGTGGTTTAGATCGTAAAGCGTGACACCAAATTCTTCACAGTTTTTCGATAGCGTTTCCATTTGGATACGAGCCATCTCACCAGAAGCGTTGATGTCTTTCGTTTGTGTCGATACGTTGTGATCCATGGTCGCAAAAGTTTTGCCTACTTGGCGAACTTTACGGCCTTTTTCACGCAGGCCATCAAAGGCTTGTGGCGAGGTTACTTCATGGACTAAGTGGCGATCGATATAAAGAATTGGTGTTTCGCCCTTCGCTGCAACCGCAACGTGAGCGTCATAAACTTTTTCGTATAAGGTTTTTGCTTGCTGGTTTGTCGACATAGCTTTTCTTCCTTGGGAGCATCAGTCCCAGTGTTTGTTTCGAGCCAAGTCATGCGGTTTACGCTGACTTGGCTTGATATTATTCTTATGTACTTGCTTTTAATCGGAGTATTTAGCTTATGAAGCTAAGATGTACTCAGCGATCTTGTCACCCATTTCAGAGGTAGTCAGTGCTTGGTTGTTACCTGCAAGGTCTGCTGTTAGCTCGCCTGCTGAAAGCGCTTTAGATACCGCTGCTTCGATGTCTTGTGCTGCCGCTTCTTCGCCTAGGCTGTAACGAAGCATTAGTGCTGCAGAAAGGATTTGCGCTACTGGGTTTGCGATGTTCTTACCTGCGATATCTGGTGCGCTGCCGCCTGCTGGCTCGTATAGGCCGAAGTTGCTTTCGTTCAAGCTAGCAGAAGGAAGCATACCCATAGAGCCTGTAATCATTGCGCACTCATCAGAGATGATGTCGCCGAAGATGTTTGAACACAGCATTACGTCAAACTGAGAAGGATCTTTGATTAGCTGCATGGTCGCGTTGTCGATGTACATGTGGTTTAGCGTGACATCTGGATAATCTTTTGCAATATCTTCGACAACTTCGCGCCATAAGATAGAGCTCTGTAGAACGTTCGCTTTATCGATTGAGTAAACGTTTTTGTTACGTAGGCGTGCCGATTCAAACGCAATCTTTGCAATACGTTCAATTTCGTAGCGGTGGTAAACCTCAGTATCAAATGCTTTTTCAGTTGCGCCTTCGCCTTCACGACCTTTAGGTTGGCCGAAGTAGATGCCGCCTGTTAGCTCACGTACAACCACGATGTCGAAACCGTTACCTGAGATGTCAGCACGTAAAGGAGAGAAAGACTCTAGACCTTTATGGATTTGTGCTGGGCGTAGGTTACAGAACAGTTGGAAGTGTTTACGTAGAGGAAGTAGGGCACCACGCTCTGGTTGATCGTTTGGTGGAAGGTGTTCCCATTTAGGACCGCCGACAGAACCAAAAAGTACTGCGTCAGATTCTTCACAGCCAGCTACTGTTGCTTCTGGAAGTGGACAGCCGTGGTTATCAATCGCAATACCACCAACATCATACTCTTCGCGAGAAAAGCTAATCGCGTGCTTCTTTTCGATCGCGTCTAGCACTTTATGTGCTTGTTGCATTACTTCTGGGCCAATGCCATCACCAGGTAGTACGGCAATTTTGTATGATTTATCAGTCATGTTAATCCTTTAATTCTTTGTTACTGAGCTATTTGGCTCGTTTTAAATTTTGTCCCTAAAGCCAATAACATCGGCTCTAGGGCACTGTTATTGGGTATTTAAACTGTCGCGATTTTTTGCTGTTTCATTTCAGCAATGGTGTCGGCACGTTGAATGCTATTGATAACATGCAGTAGCGCCTGACCAGAAGCTTCAACGATATCGGTTGATACGCCTGTACCGTGGTACTTGCGGCCTTTATAGTTAGCAATAATATCAGCTTGGCCTAGGCCATCTTCGCCTTCACCTTTGGCGGTAAGGTCGAATTTATCCAATGCAATTTCGTAACCCGTTAAGCGGTAAATACATTGATATAGCGCATCAACAGGACCGTTACCGACAGCCGCTTCGCATTTCTCTTCATCACCACATTGAAGCTTGATGCTGGTGGTAGACATAACACTACCAGATTGTACGCTTAGGTAGTTAAGTTTATAGAAGTCATCTTCGTCGCGCAGATTTGCGAAGTGCATTAGTGCTTCTAGGTCGTAATCGAATACTTGGCCTTTACGGTCAGCAAGCTTCAAGAAGTCTTCGTACAATGAATCTAGGTTGTACTCATTGTCTTTGTAGCCCATAGCGTCCATGTGGCTCTTAACGGCTGCACGACCACTGCGGCTGGTTAAGTTCAATGCTTTGTTTTTCAAGCCAATAGACTCAGGCGTCATGATCTCGTAAGTGTTCTTGTTCTTAAGCATGCCGTCTTGGTGAATACCCGAAGAGTGGCTGAATGCGTTAGCACCAACGATTGCTTTATTGTCTTGAATTGGCATGTGGCAAAGCTGGCTAACCAACTTACTGGTACGGTGAATCTCTTTATGATCCAAGCCTGTGTGAACACCTAAAAGCTCTTGACGAGTTTTGATGATCATTGCTATTTCTTCTAAAGAACAGTTACCCGCACGCTCACCAATACCATTGATTGTGCCTTCAATTTGTCTAGCACCCGCTTGCACAGCTGCAATTGAATTAGCAACCGACATGCCTAAGTCATCGTGACAGTGAACAGAGATGATCGCTTGATCGATGTTTGGTACGCGATCAAATAGCGTTTGGATAATGCCACCAAACTCATTCGGTACTGTGTAGCCTACGGTATCTGGAATGTTGATGGTTTTTGCGCCAGCGTTAATTGCTGCTTCAACCATACGACATAGGTTGTCGATAGGTGTACGACCGGCATCTTCACAAGAGAATTCAACATCATCGGTATAGTTACGCGCATGCTTTACCGCTTTCACTGCCATCTCGACAACATCGTCGTAGCTGCGGCGTAATTTGTCTTGTACGTGAACCGTCGATGTAGAAATAAAGGTATGAATACGGAACTGTTCAGCCACTTTTAGTGCTTCGGCTGCGGCATCAATATCTTTCGCTACTGCACGAGAAAGCGCACATATACGGCTATCTTTAATATTCTTTGCGATGGTTTGTACTGATTCAAAATCGCCTGGTGATGACACAGGGAAACCCGCTTCAATAACATCTACCCCCAGTCGTTCAAGTGCATAAGCGATCTGTAATTTCTCTTTTACCGTTAAGCTTGCAGCCAACGCTTGCTCGCCATCACGTAAGGTCGTGTCAAAAATTATCACTTGATCGTTCATGGGTGCTTCCTTATATCGATAATGAATCGATTGCTATCCAAATTATTATTAAGAATGATGTTCTTTTAAAAGTGCCAGTTACAAAAAAACCCGCTCAGCGCGGGTTTTAATATTTGTGTAGTTCTTGACCCACAACTTACCCGCGCGATTGGTTCACGATAAGGAGAAGTTTCAGCAGTCGAGAAGAAGAAAAAATCATTACACAAATATCCGTAAATAAACTGTTAACACCATATTTACCGCAATTTATTCTGAGCGTCAAACAAGAAAATCCAATATCAGCGTGCATTGGCGACGTTTTTGTTTGGTTTGTACTGTTTTGTGTTGAGTTATTGGCTAAATCATCTGATTGATGGTTTTGTATTGGGGGGTTAGTTTATCGTTTGGCTTATGTGTAGGTTAAAACTTTGTAGTAAATCTTTTTGATGGAACGATTCACCAAAAAAATCACAAGCGTGACCAAATTAATTAATCACTTGATTAAATAATGAGTAATTAATCTTCTACTGTTACGCCTGTTTATCTCTATAATTAATCAGATGATTAATTATAGAGATGGATTTTTTCCATGACGGCACGAAAAGCGGGGCGACCTCAAAAGAACTTAGATGTTCGACAGTTATTGATTGAGCATGCTCGTGATCTGTTTGTCGTTCTGCCATACGACAAGGTTTCGACACGCCTGATTGCTGAGCGTGCGGGTGTCAATATTGCGATGATCCGTTATTACTTTGGCAGTAAGGCCGGGCTGTTTGAAGCCATGCTGCGTGAAACGCTACGACCGATGCAATTGCAGATGCAAAGGTTGGTTGAAGAAGGTAGTCATGAGAGCTTTCTTGACCTAATGCGGACTTACTACAAAGAGATGGTCAAGGTACCTAAGTTTCCTCGCTTGCTAGCCCAAGTGATGAATATGCCTCCCTCTGAAGTGCAAAGAGAATTGCTCGAAAAGGTTTTTCACGATGTCGCTAAGCCAGCTCAGGATGTCATTTTTGAAAAACTGGTTGAACAAGGCGTTTTAAGAAAAGAGATGGATCCCAAACTCTGCCGCGTGTCGTATATAAGCTTGATGGTGTTCCCGTTCATTGCGCCTCCACCTTTGCTTGCTATTCATGGTATTGAGATTAATGAAGAATTTCTTAACCGTTTAATCGAACACAACATTAAATTGATGACAGAAGGCTTTATAAATACGCCTATCCCTTCTTCTGTGCAGGACCAAAGATAATGAAAATAAATAAAAAACTACTCTTCTTTCCAGCACTTGCAGTTGGTGTGATTGGCCTTGTCGCCGCGATTAACTTGAAACCGGATCTTCCAACCAAACCTGCGGGTGACCGTGCTCGGTTAGTTGATACTGTAAGCCTAGAGCAACAGTTGATAGCACCGTTAGCAGTTGGCTTTGGCAAGGTGGTGCCGAAAGTCGAATGGAAAGCAATTGCCGAGGTGACAGGCCAAATAGTCTATCGACATCCAGATCTTGAAAAAGGGCAGGTGATCCCTGCAGGAACGGTCGTGCTCAAAGTTGATCCATTGGATTACGAATTGAAACTGATACAAGCAGAGGCGGATCTAAAATCAAGCCAAACCTCATTAGCGAAATTGAATCAAGAAGAAGACAACCTTAATCAGACTCTTAAGATCGAAAAGAATCGCTTAGTGATCAGTAATAAAGAGTTACAACGTAAACAGGATCTGCGTAAGAAAGGGCTGACTTCGCAGTCTGATGTCGATCTACAAAAACAAAGTGCGCTATCTCAACAGAAGTTGGTATTAGATATCGCGAACCAAATCGCATTAATGCCAGACGAAAAACGTGTTGCGCAAGCGGTGATTAAGGTCAATGTATCTAAAGTCAAAGAGGCGCAACGCTCTCTCGATAAGACTACCGTCACTTTACCAAGAGCGATGCGAATTGCTCAAGTTGATATCGAGCAAAATCAAGTGGTTAACCTTCAGCAAGAGATGTTTATTGCTCACGGGATTGATGTCATGGAAGTGGAGGCGCAACTTTCTATTCACGATATACAAACTTTAGCCTCCAGTTTTAAGCAGTTCCCTCGCGATACCGCAGGAATTCCTAATCCTTATGAAGCGCCAATCAAAGCAAGCATCCAACTTAACAGCGGTAACCTGAACCTTAGCTGGCCTGCGAAGGTAGCAAGGATCAGCGAAACGGTTGATGAAAACCAAGCGACGGCGGGGATTATTCTCGAGATCGCTCAAGACTATTCACAACTGCAGCCAGACAGCGCAACGCCGTTGGTTAATGGTATGTTTGTAAAAGCCGAGATTGAAGGTGTAGCGAATCTGAGTTGGGTTGTGCCGGAGCGAGCACTGCATGGTGATAAGGTTTACTTGATGGATGACAATCAGCGTTTGCAAGTGGTGAATGTTGAAGTGCTTTATCGCAGAGACAATCAAGTGGTTGTGAGTGGTGAGCTACAAACCGGAGACAAATTGGTTCTAAATGATGTCCTGCCAGCTATCGAGGGCATGTTATTGAAAGAGTCGAACTCTGAAGAGGCTGAGCTTGAATCGGATACTCAGGAGAGTGCGTCATGATCAAGTTCTTCTCTAGGCACCCAACAGCAGCCAACTTGTTGATGCTTGGATTGTTGATCATGGGTATAAGCTCATTATCAACCATCAAACGTGAAACCTTCCCCGCTTATGATCCGCCTTACATTATGGCAGCCATCGTTTATCCCGGCGCTTCTCCACAAGAAGTGGAAGAGAGCCTATGTGTGCGAATGGAAGATGCAGTAGACGGCTTAGCCAACATTGAAGAAACTCAGTGTGAGGCGATCGAAGGTAGCGCACGTCTAATTCTGAAGTTGAATGAGAAAGCGGATATCGGCCGAATGCTGGTGGATGTGCAAACCCAGATCAACTCGATCAATGACTTCCCAACTGAGATTGAATCACCTGTTGTTCAAGAGCTAGATTGGAATGAACCGGTTGTTGATATCGCGATCACAGCAGAAACGTCGTGGCCGGAACTTAAAGCCTACGCGGAAGATCTTAAACGTATTATGAAGCTTGACTATGATGTTTCATTGGTCGATGTCAGCGGCTTCTCGGATCATCAATATCGTGTTGAGTTGGATACCCAAGCGATTCGTCAGTTGGGTTTGAGTGTCGGTGATATCGCAGATCAGATTGGCCGTCAGAATGTAAAACTGCCGAGTGGTAACGTTGAAACACCAGATAAAAACTTCCTGATTCGTTTCGACGAAAGACGTATCACGCCAGTTGAACTGGAAAGTATCGTGGTTGGTTCTGCGCCAAATGGCTCAGTGATCCGTTTAAGAGATATCGCTAAAATTACCGATCGCTTTGAGCTTGATGAGCAGAAAGTTTTATTTGATGGCAAACCATCAGCCCTGTTGAAGATCAGTAAAAATAAAGAAGATGATGCACTACGAATTAAAGAGAATGTAACGCGATTCGTTGAAGATCAAAGCGCGATTGCTCCTGACGGCGTGACACTACAAATGACCAACGATCTCTCCTCTGTGCTGTGGGATCGTTTAACCATGATGGCGCGTAATGGCTGGCAAGGTATTGTGCTGGTGTTCGCCACCATGTGGCTGTTCTTCAGCTTACGTTATTCGTTTTGGGTAGCGGCGGGGTTGCCGGTAGCCTTCCTTGGTGGTTTGTTTTTAATGGCCAATCTTGGTTTATCGATTAACATTATGTCGCTGGTCGGACTGTTGATGGCGATTGGTATCATGATGGATGACGCCATCGTAATTGCCGAATCGATAGCGTCCCATTTAGACAGGGGGCAGAGTGTTGATGATGCGGTGTACAACGGCGTTAAGAAAGTGCTTCCCGGGGTCTTATCTTCTTTCTTAACCACGGTGTGTATTTTCGGTAGCTTGTTATTTCTCGATGGGGAAATGGGCGCGGTACTCAAGGCCGTTCCTCAAGTATTGATTTTGGTGCTGTCGTTGAGCTTAATCGAAGCCTTCCTGATTCTGCCAAATCACCTGTCTCACTCGCTGCATAAAGAGAAAAACGACAAGCCAGCACTACGCTTCAAAGTGGTGTTACTAGAGAAATTCGAGAACTTCCGTAATACCACCTTGATGAACATGGTTGAGAAAGTGGTGACCTTCCGCTACGCCTTTATGGGCGGAGTGATTACGCTATTGTTGCTTTCAGTAGCCTTGATTGCTGGCGGGGTTGTTAAGTTTCAACCTTTCCCTGAGCTGGATGGTGATATTGCCGAAGCGCGTATCATTCTTCCACCGGGCGCATCACTGTCTCAAACCGAAAAAGTCGTCGATAAAATTGTCGCGTCGGCTGAGCGTTTGAACAAGCAATGGAGCGAAGAGGTTGAAGAAGGCAATACACTGGTCGAGCACATAACTAGCCAATTCAATGCTAACGCCGATGCCAATGAATCTGGCCCACACCTAGCCACAGTGCGCTTAGACTTACGCGGAGCAGAGAGTCGTAATACGGTGATCGATGATTTCATCGATGCATGGCGAGAGGACATCGGTGAACTTGCAGATCCAATCTCACTGGTATTCAAGCAACCCACCATGGGGCCGGGTGGTCGCGCTATCGAGATTCGAGCTAAGCATGATGACCTAAGTGCATTGAAATCCGCTTCTCTGGATATTCAGGAATACCTTAATCAGTTCGATGGCGTGCACGGCGTGCTTGACGACATGCGTATGGGTAAAGAAGAGATCTTGGTGAAGCTGCGTCCGGGAGCTGAAACCTACAATGTGAATGGGCAGATGATTGCTTCCCAATTGCGTGCGGCTTTCTTTGGTCAGACAGCGGATGAGATTCAAATCGGTGTTGAGAATATCTCGATTGAAGTGCGTCTTGATAAAGAGCAAGCGGGCGACATACAGCAGCTGGCCAACTTCCCGATCATCACCGCAGATGGCAGTCAGATCCCGCTAGCAACGTTGGCGACGTTAGATTTCCAACGTAATTACGTGCGAATTCAGCGTATTGATGGGCTGAGAACCATCAGTATCTTTGGGGATATTGATAACAAGAAAGCGAGTTCATCCGCGATCTTGGCTCAGTTCCAAAAAGATGAAGCCGCCAAACTTATTCAGAAGTACCCGGGTCTACGCTTTGATTTCGAAGGGGAGGCCAAAGATGCGGCTAAGACTGGAGCCTCTATGGGCAAAGGCTTCTTACTCGGCTTATTTGGCGTGTTTGCGATTCTTAGCTATCAATTCCGAAGCTACTTAGAGCCTGTGGTCGTGATGTTGGCGATTCCACTCGCTTTTATTGGGGTGGTCGTTGGACACTGGATACTTGGGCACTCTTTGAGTATGCCAAGCATGATGGGCTTTGTTTCGCTCGCAGGGATTGTGGTTAACGACTCTATCTTGCTGGTGCAATACATTCGTCACCATGTCGATGAGGGAGATAGCGTGCATGACTCGGTGGTGAAAGCCAGTCGCGAGCGTTTCCGAGCGGTATTCTTGACCTCAATGACAACCGCCGCTGGTTTGCTACCGCTGTTAACGGAAACAAGTTTACAGGCTCAGGTTATTCAGCCTCTGGTTATTTCGATTGTGTTCGGCATATTTGCCTCGACCTTACTGGTGCTGTTTATGATCCCAGCGGCTTACGCAATATTGGCGGACTTTGGTTTAGTGAAAAAGCACGAGCCTCTCTCGCTATAGACATTGGAAGAAAATAAGTAATAAACAATAAAGCGGCCTAGTGCCGCTTTATTGTTTATAGGATGTTTTTTCATATCCTTGGCCCGAGCGGCTGCACTGCGCATCCCAAGGAAATTTCATTTTAGTTCATTCAAAACGTCACTTAACTGTCATTTGTTGAGCATAACTTGAGCCTTAACTGAATAAGGATTGTTAAGGAGATCGTATGCGTACAATCGAACCTATTGTCCGCTGGGATGTGGCATTTTCTGTTTTCTGTTTAAACAACCGCTATGGCGGGCAACATGCAACGCTCAGTAAAGCGGTGTCTCATACTGGAGATGGACACCTTTACGTGTTAATTGCGTTGATTGCTTTGCTGGCTGATAGCAGTACTGGCCGAGACTTTCTTTTGGTGGGCTTAACCGCCTTTGCAATCGAACTGCCTATTTATTGGCTTGCTAAAAACACCCTCAAGCGTCGTAGACCGGCTGAATTCTCTTCACTGCTTTATTCCCACATTGTGCCATCCGATAAATACAGCCTGCCATCTGGGCATTCCGCGGCGGCTTTTGTTATGGCGACCCTAATCGGACATTTCTATCCGAGCTTATATCTCTTTAGCTTGGTGTGGGCAACTGCGATTGCTGGCTCTCGAATCTTACTTGGTGTGCACTTTTTAACAGACGTACTGATTGGCGCAGCCTTGGGCATTGCTTGTACGAGTCTAGCCATCAGCTTCATCCTGTAATTATTTTGTTGGCAACCACTGCCGAGCTAAAGTGGCAAATTTAAAGGAACATGCATGAAAATTTTATACGGCGTACAAGGCACTGGAAATGGTCACATCGCACGTGCGAGAGCAATGGCCGTCGCCTTTCGTCAGCAAAATATCGATGTCGACTTTCTATTCTCTGGAAGAGATGAGAGCAAGTACTTCTCGATGGAAGAATTTGGAAACTACCAAACCCGCAGTGGCTTAACGTTTTATAGTGAGCAGGGGCAGGTGAAATACGGCAAGACATTCATGAAGAACAACATCTGGCGATTTCTCAGTGAGATTAACCAGATCGATCTGACACCATATGATTTAGTGCTTAACGACTTTGAACCCGTGACCGCTTGGGCAGCTAAAAGACAGGGCGTACCTTGCATAGGGATAAGCCACCAGAATGCGTTTCGTTATGATGTACCCAAAGAAGGGGGTAACTGGATTGAACATTCAGTGATTCAACATTTCGCCCCAACCGCGCACTCAATTGGGTTGCACTGGTATCACTTTGAACAGCCGATACTTCCACCTATTGTTCATACGCCTATCGCTCCCACGCTAGTTGGTGAGCAACAAACCAAAACAGCACAAGACTTTACGTTGGTCTATTTGCCATTTGAGGATCTTGAGTCGATCTCAGAGCTGCTGATGAAGTTCATTTCGCATAATTTTGTCTGTTACCACCCAGATGTTATTGAGCATAGTCGAGTCGAAAATATTGAGTTCAAACCACTCAGTCATGCGGGCTTCCAATTCGACCTTAATCAGTGCTCAGGTGTGGTCGCAAATGGCGGCTTTGAATTGCCGTCTGAAGCTTTAACCTTAGGGAAGAAATTGCTTCTCAAACCACTTGAAGGGCAGTTCGAACAACAGAGCAATGTGGCAACACTTGAGGCGCTTGGATTAGCCCAAACGATGAGCTTTCTTGACCCAGCAATCTTGCGTGGTTGGCTCAACGAAAAACAGGCTGAGGTTGTCTCTTATCCAGACGTGGCTAGTGCACTTGTTGAGTGGGTTTTAGCCGGAAATTGGTCCAACCAAGATGACCTAAGAAAACAACTTTGGGACAAGGTGGATTTTCCAAGCTATGCATCACTCACCTAATCCATAAGTGGTGTTTTTGAATCGAATGGTCAATCAATTCATCGATTCAATAATTTGTAACAAATGTAACCAAACGATAGAACAGATAAATAAGTCGAAATGAAACTCATAAGTAGCGCATTTTATGTTTTTTTATAACTCTGTAAATTTATGATTTTTAAGTGTTAATTAATCATTAAGGTAAAATAAAATTATTCTTTATCAATCTTGTTGGTAGCTAGGGATGTATTGGTTAATAGTAGTGGTAATCCGAAACACATCGGTCTGATAAATATAAGAACTAGTGGTTATCTATTCCCATACCATTACAAATTTAACGCTGTCGTACCGACAAGAGGCAACTTGAATGTTAGATAAAAAAGACGCAATGAGTGCTATTGCTAGCTACAGAATGGAAAGCACACTTCGTGGAGTAGACTTAAACCTTTTGACTGTATTTGATGCAGTAATGCAAGAGCAAAACATTACACGTGCAGCTCACAATTTAGGTATGTCTCAGCCGGCAGTAAGTAACGCTGTGGCTCGCTTGAAAGTGATGTTTAACGACGAACTATTTATGCGCCAGGGTCGTGGTATTCAACCGACTCAACGTGCACGTCAGTTGTTCGGTCCTATCCGCCAAGCGCTTCAACTAGTACGCAACGAATTACCAAGCTCTGTGTTCTCTCCAGAGTCGTCTTCTCGCTTGTTCAAGCTTGCGATTTGCAGCCCTTGTGACATGCGTTTTGCACCTAAGATTATGTCTACAATCAACGACCAAGCACCTAGCGTTAAACTGCACATGGATGCTGAATTCGATCGTCAACTTTCTGAGCGTATGCGTTACCAAGAAATCGACTTCGTTATCGATTACGCTCGTTTTGATGAGCAAGGCTTCTCAAGCACTGAAATCTTCCAAGACGAGTTAGTTGTGGTTGCTTCTGCTTCTCACCCACGCATCAACGGTGAAGTTTCTGCGGCAGAGCTGCTTAACGAAAAGCACGCAAAACTGTCTCGCATCCATGGTCAACGTAGCTTCTCTGAGCAAGCTTACCGTGACCTAGATTGCACGCCTTTCTACGAAGGTACGAGCTTGAGCAACGTTCTTTACGTTGTAGGCCAATCTGAACTAGTAACAATTGCTCCTCGTTGGATGGTTGAACATGCTGCAAACAAAGAGCAGCTTCAGATTCTAGATTTCCCATTCGATAATGCGGCGATTTCTGGCTTCCTAAGCTGGCACGAATCAAGTGAAAAGGATAAAGGACACATTTGGTTACGAGATCAGTTAATGATGATCTGTGGCGAAGTAGTGGCACTTAACTAGACACTAATCCCTATGATTTATAAGCCCTAAGCTAGGAGTCTGGCTTGGGGCTTTTTTGTACCTGCTATTTTTGTTGATAGAAAACTTAGCGTGAGACGTACTATTACTTATAACTTTGAGCTTCATCAGTTGCCTTTTCCATGATCAGAGGTACACTTGTGCGCTCAAAAAAGCTTACAGGTGTAAGCCAAAGGTAAAGAGATGGCCAATTTAGATTTTCATATCGTAAAAAGACTTCGTGACCAAATTGCCCAAGGCGGCAACCGTACAGCTTTGAAGCACAAAGTAGACAATGTATGGCAAGGCATTAGCTGGGAACAGTTTGGACAACAAATCGATACGCTTTCATTAGCACTGTTGGCTCAAGGACTGAGAGTTCAGGATAAGATCGGTATCTATTCGAACAATATGCCTCAATGGACCGTGGCAGATTTTGCATCTTTACAAGCACGTCTTGTGACTGTGCCGATTTATCCAACCAACACAGCAGCGCAGTCGTCTTACATCATCCAAAATGCAGATGTGAAGATCTTATTCGTTGGTGAGCAAGTTCAATTCGATGCGGCAGTTAGCCTGTTTGAAGAGTGCGAGCAGCTAGAAGTTGTTGTAGCTATGTCTGATGACATCGACCTGCAAGGACACAGCTTTGCCGTATCTTGGAATGACTTCATGGCGCGTGGCGTTGAAGCACAACAAGCAGAACTTGACGCGCGTCTTACTGATGCAAGCATGGATGACTTACTGACTCTTATTTATACCTCTGGTACTACAGGTCAGCCAAAAGGCGTAATGCTTGATTACACTAATATTGGTTACCAGTTAGAAGGCCACGATGAGCGTCTTAGCCTAAGTAAAGACGATGTCTCATTGTGTTTCCTACCTCTGTCACACGTATTTGAGCGTGCTTGGACGTTCTACGTTCTCTATAAAGGCGCAACCAACTGCTACCTGCAAGATACGATGCAAGTGCGTGATGCGCTAAGCGATGTGAAACCTACCGTAATGTGTGCGGTTCCACGCTTCTACGAGAAGATCTTCTCAGCTATTCACGAGAAGGTATCTAAAGCGCCGTTTATCCGTAAAGTGCTATTTACTTGGGCGGTGAACATGGGAGCGAAGCTTTCAGTTTGTCACCAGGAAGGCCGTACTCCATCGTTAATGCTGAAGAAGAGCCATGCACTAGCCGATAAGCTTGTGCTGTCTAAACTGCGAGCTTTGCTAGGTGGTAACATCAACTTCATGCCATGTGGTGGCGCGAAGCTAGATGAGACGATTGGTCGCTTCTTCCATGCTATCGGTATCAACGTAAAACTTGGCTATGGCATGACAGAAACTACAGCAACAGTATCTTGCTGGGATGACCGCTGTTTTAATCCTGATTCGATTGGTATGTCGATGCCGGGTGCAGAAGTGAAGATTGGTGCGAAGGATGAAATTCTTGTTCGTGGTCCAATGGTGATGCGTGGCTATTACAAGATGCCAGAAGAGACGGCTAAGACGTTTGACGAGCACGGCTTCCTGAAAACTGGTGATGCGGGTCATTTTGATGAAAATGGTAACCTGTTCATTACTGATCGTATCAAAGAGTTGATGAAAACCTCTGGTGGTAAGTACATTGCACCGCAAGTGGTTGAAGGCGCGATTGGTAAAGATCACTTTATCGAACAGATTGCTGTTATTGCTGATACACGCAAATTCGTTTCTGCGCTGATTGTACCTTGTTATGACTCGCTAGAAGAGTACGCCAAAGAGCTTAATATCAAGTATCACGATCGCGTTGAGCTTGTTAAGCATCACCAAATCGTTGAGATGCTAGAAAAGCGTGTAAATGACTTACAGCAAGAGCTGGCTAAGTTTGAGCAAGTGAAGAAATTCAAACTGCTACCGAAAGCATTTTCGATGGATGATGGTGAACTGACACCAACTCAGAAACTGCGTCGTAAAGTTATCAACGATAAGTATCAAGACGAAATCGAAGAAATGTACAACGAAAAGCCTAAAGATAAGTAGTTTTCTGCTTAGATAAATTTTCAGTTGTTTAAAAATCCCCCTACGAATGTGATTGCATTTTTAGGGGGATTTTTTGTATCTAATGACACAGCACTATGTGCGAAAGCGCACACCAACAGGCTCGCTGTTTATCGATAAATAGCGTTCTATCGAAATATTAAGTGCTTTTTTTTGCCCGCGTACTAGTTTTTAAAACTAGTTGTTAAGGTTGGTTTGGGTTTTATTTGATGCTTTGAGCTAATAGTTGGTTTTTTGGCACAGTTGCCGAATAACAGGTGTTAGACCAGATGATAATAAAGCGTTAAAGTTGTTTCGTATTACTGTTTGTTGTTATCACGACAGACAGCCATAGCCGAAAAAGTGGAAGTATTTCGAATTAGGCTACGAATAAGCCCTAGACTATGAAAAACCAGCCCAACATGTTCACCAAATATGATTGGAAACTGGTGAGGAGAGCAATATGACAACAAAACCTGAAACAGCAATGTTATCCGGCGCTGAGATGGTGGTGCAGTCTCTAATTGAAGAGGGTGTAGAACAAATCTTTGGTTACCCAGGTGGTTCTGTACTTGATATCTACGATGCGCTGCATGCTAAAACTAATGAAATTAAACACGTATTAGTACGACACGAACAAGCCGCTACCCACATGGCAGATGGCTACACTCGTTCTACCGGTAAACCGGGTGTAGTACTTGTGTGTTCTGGTCCAGGTGCGACCAATACCGTTACTGGTATTGCAACAGCCTACATGGACTCAATCCCAATGATTGTTATTTCTGGTAACGTACCAAATAACCTTATTGGTAACGACGCCTTCCAAGAGTGTGACATCGTGGGTGTATCCCGCCCGATCGTTAAACACAGCTTCTTAGTTAAGAAAGCGGAAGATATCCCTGAAGTCGTTAAAAAAGCATTCTATATTTCAACGACAGGACGTCCTGGTCCTGTGGTTATTGATCTGCCAAAAGATATCTTAAACCCACAAATCAAACTTCCTTATGAATACCCAGAAACGATCAAAATGCGTTCGTATAACCCAACGGTTACGGGTCATAAAGGTCAAATCAAAAAGGCACTAAAAGCCCTTCTTGAAGCGAAGAAGCCGGTACTTTATGTCGGTGGTGGTGCGGTTATTTCTGAGGCAGATAAGCCGCTGTTAAAATTAGCAGAGGCACTGAATTTACCCGTGGTAAGTACCCTAATGGGGCTTGGTGCTTTCCCTGGCACCCATAAGAACTCTTTGGGCATGTTGGGTATGCATGGTTTGTATGAAGCCAATATGGCGATGCACAATGCGGACTTGATCTTTGGTATTGGCGTGCGTTTCGATGACCGAACAACCAATAACCTAGATAAGTACTGTCCTGATGCGAAGATCATGCACATTGATATCGACCCATCTTCGATCTCTAAGAACGTAAAAGTGGATCTACCGATTGTAGGTTCTGCTGAAAAAGTTCTAGAGAGTATGGTCAACCTGCTGGTTGAGCAAGGCGGCACCAATGATGTAGAAGCAATGGAAAGCTGGTGGAGTGAAATCAAGGTGTGGCAAGATCGTGATTGCCTAGCTTATGAAAAATCTTCAGAGTGCATCAAACCACAACAAGTTATTGAAACACTTCATAAAGTAACTAATGGTGATGCTTACGTAGCTTCGGATGTAGGTCAGCACCAAATGTTTGCAGCATTGTACTACCCGTTTAACAAGCCACGTCGTTGGATTAACTCTGGTGGTCTAGGCACGATGGGCTTTGGTCTGCCTGCTGGTATGGGCGTTAAGTTTGCAAAACCAGACGAAGAAGTGGTTGTAGTAACCGGTGACGGCAGTATTCAAATGAATATCCAAGAGCTGTCGACTGCGCTGCAATACAATATTCCCGTTAAGATTATTAACCTTAACAACCGTTTCCTGGGCATGGTAAAACAGTGGCAAGACATTGTTTATCAAGGTCGTTACTCTAACTCATATATGGACTCTGTTCCTGATTTTGCTGCTATTGCTGAGGCTTATGGCCACGTTGGTATGCGTATTTCATCTCCGGATGAACTGGAATCAGGTTTGGAAAAAGCACTAGCGATGAAAGACCGTTTGGTATTTGTCGATATTAGTGTGGATGACACCGAGCACGTATACCC
The DNA here is from genome assembly GCF_003050065.1 of Vibrio sp. 10N.286.51.C3. Taxonomy (NCBI): domain Bacteria; kingdom Pseudomonadati; phylum Pseudomonadota; class Gammaproteobacteria; order Vibrionales; family Vibrionaceae; genus Vibrio; species Vibrio sp. 10N.286.51.C3. The sequence continues at coordinate 95,855 of NZ_PIGC01000007.1, forward strand.
AATGCAAATCAAAGGCGAGGGTATGGATAACATGTGGCTAAGCAAAACGGAGAGAACATAATATGAGACACATTATTTCACTACTAATGGAAAACCAACCTGGTGCGCTTTCTCGTGTAGTTGGCTTGTTTTCTCAGCGTGGCTACAACATCGAGTCTTTGAACGTATCGCCAACCGATGATCCGACGCTGTCTCGTCTTAATGTAACCACTAACTCGAGCGAAATGCAGCTTGAGCAGATCCAGAAACAGCTGCATAAGCTAATCGACGTACTAAAAGTGCAAGAGGTCTCTGAGCTTGAACACATCGAGCGTGAGCTGTTGATGGTTAAAGTTCGCGCGAGCGGCTTTGCTCGCGCAGAAGTGAAGCGCACAGCAGATATCTTCCGTGGTCAGATTGTTGATGTAACGGCTTCGCAATATACGGTTCAAATGGCGGGTACGAGCGAGAAACTGGATGCATTCATTCAGGCGCTGTCTGAAGTAACAGAAGTGCTTGAAGTGGCTCGAAGTGGTGTTGTTGGTATCGCACGAGGCGAACGTGCGTTGAAAGCCTAGACGATAAGTCTTTAAAAAATATATTTAAAGCCGCTTTTTTAAGCGGCTTTAATTTTGTTAATTTTTTAGAGTGCTATAATCCCGCGCTGCACTTCCATTCATCTGAGTTAGCAATGAGAAATAAAAAATCAATAATTACATTGCTGATTATCTCTATCATATTGTCTTCTGCAGTATGCCTGTATTATTTGCAGCGTTACAAAGAAGTAAAACAGCAGAGCTTTGACTACTCAGCTAAGCAAGCTGTCCATCAACTAGTGTATGCCAAGCGAGATTATGATCTTCTCAAGACTCAGTTAGTCTCGGTAATGGAGCTACTCAGTCATAGCCAGAGCTTGGTTAACTTTGCTTCTTCTCCCTCAGACCAAACCAAAGATCTACTTGAGGAGGTCTGGCAATCTGTTCTTGTGAATCAGAAGTGGTATACACAAATTCACCTATTAGATATCACAGGTAAAGAGCTGGTGCGCGTTAACTATTCTTCTGATACCGGTAGGGTGACGTTACCCCAGCAACTGCAAGATAGGTCGGATTCTAACTACTTCCAATACGCTCAAAAACTAGAAGCCGAACAGATTGGCGGCTGGGGGATTGAGCTTGAAACGGAGCATGGTGAAGTCACCTTTCCTTATTCGCCAGTAATCCGTGTATTTACCCCGGTAGAAACCCCTGACAAAAGAGTGGGCTATCTAGTCATTAATCTCGATGTATGGGGCTTATCGTCGCGTCTTAGCTTTTCACCTGATAACGACCTTAGAGCTGAAGTTATCAATGAAGCGGGTTATTTCATCGCGAGTAACAACAGCGATAAGTTGTTCGGAGACGCTATTCCTGAAAGAAAGAGTTACAACCTGAAAAATATCGCGCCAAAGACGTGGAATGCGATCTCCAATGAGCAGGTGGGGTACGTTTTTGAAGGTGACAACTTGTTTGCCTTTAACACGGTTATGCTTGCGAACAGTCAAAAGGTCCATTTGCTGATTCAACTTAATCAGAAGCAACTGATGGAGCGGGCTGAGCGTGACCTGAATGATTTGGCCTACGAAGAGATCATTGTTTTGATTACGGTGCTGATTTTCGCCTTCCCGTTTGCTTACTTGGTGACGCACTATCGACGCCGAAGCCTTGAGAGTAAATTGGCGCGCGCCGCATTGAATGGCATGTCGGCAGTGATGATCTCTGACAAGCAGCACCGCACAATGATGACCAACAACGAATTTGAAAACATGACAGGGTACTGCAAAAAACAAGTTATCGGTCAGAATGCCCTGCAGTTGTTGCTTGAGAATACCGACCAAGTACTCTCAAGTTCGGCTATCTGGAGTCATTTAGAGCAAGAAGAAGTATGGGAAGGGGAAGTTCAGTGTAAGAACAAACTGCGTATTCCTTTTACAGCGATCATGCGAGTGCATGTGGTCAAAAACAATTCGGGTAAAGTCAGCTACTACATCACCTCGTTGGTGGATATTTCCGTGAGGAAGGAGCTTGAAGTACGTTTGAGGATCTTAAGTGAACGTGACTCTTTGAGTAACCTTTGGAATAGACGAAAGTTCGAAGAGCAGCTCGCGTATTATTCTCGTCTGGTAGAGCGTTACCCCAATGAATCGACGACTTGCTTAGCTTTAGTCGATATCGATAACTTCAAGCGAATCAACGACGAACTTGGTCATGACGAAGGCGACCGGGTGATAGCAAGTGTCGCTAAGCTTCTGCAAGATAGCCTTCGCGGGACTGACTTTGTTGCACGTGTCGGAGGAGAAGAGTTTGCACTGTTGATGCCACACACCTCACTATCGGAAGCAAAGCGCGTATTGGATCGCTTGCGAATCGAGATTGAACTGGCAGCCGGAACTAAGGTCACGGTGAGTGTTGGCTTTACTGATTTAACAAGTAACAGTACTCGCTCATACAAGTGTGCCGATGTTGCGCTTTACGAATCTAAATCGTCTGGTCGTAATACGGTCTCTATGTGTCCTAGCTACGATGATGTCGCTTAGCTTAGCTTTAATCCTTTCTTCTCTTTGCTTCACCTCTTCAAGCTGGCCCCGACTCACTTTATCTCTCCCCCTTTTTCTAGGAATCTCACTTTTGAGCGACCTATGTCACAAAATCTATACAGTTAGACTAAAGTCTAATGCCGGTGAAAATTTGAGCTAAAATGAACAATAAGTAAACTACTTTGCTTCAGATTACATCGTGTTAAACGATGTAATAAATAGAGTGTTTACCAGATGTAAAAGGATGACACCGTTAACTTAATTCAACTGATTAGCTAGCTTTTTCAATGATTTGAGAGGCAGCAGTAGAATTAGGTTAGCTGGAGCAAGAGTTTGGGGATCATACAGTCTGGTTAAAAGAGGCGTGGTATGTTTGTCGATTTTTTAGTGAGGTTAACCATAGGCACATTAGCCATTCTTGGCTTTCAGCTGAGTGCATTGTATTTTTTACCTATGGTTGTGCTGCTCAATACTCATCACAAAGAGTTTTTTGGGTGGTAGTTCAGTCGTGATACTGAAACAAAAAACGGAGCCGTTGGGCTCCGTTTTTATTTAGTTAGAATCTATCTTGGCATTATGCTGCTTCGATAACTTCTTCAATTCGTTTCATTGAACCTAGCAGGTGTTGATCAAGCAGTTCAGTCGCTTGTTCTACATTCTTAGACAGTACTAGTTTCATGATCATTTCGTGTTCATCAATATTGAACAGATCATCTGATGCGCTTTCTGCAGACATAGCGAGGAAGCGGTAACGTTTTACTTGGTTGATCAGGTCATCAAAGAACTTAAACATGTTTTCTGAATCAGCGCCTTCAAGTAACGCAACGTGGAATTGTTGGTGACGCTCTTCCCATTCAACACAATCAAACTCTTCAGATACGTACTGTACTCGTGACAGTTTATGGTAAGACGTTAGTACATCCAGCTCCCAGCTCTCATCACCCGCTGAAATCGCCTTTTTTAGTAGAACAGAAGAGACAACACGAAGGCTTTCGTATAGGTCATTCAATTCTTTCTTTGATACAGGAGATACCCAGCAGCCTTTCTGTGGCTCTAGTTTTACGTATTTGCTCCAAGATAACTGTACCAAGGCTTCGCGAATAGGAGATGCGCCAACGTTGTAGCGTGCTTTTAGATCAGCAACAACGAGCTTTTGACCTGGGGTTAACTCACCATTAAGAATATCTTGGCGAATCATCTTTGATACTTTGTCAGTGAGCGTAGGACTAGACATTACAAACCTCATCTATATATGATTTCTAGTCTGCTAATCCGTCTCTTAGAAAGAGCCAATTGGAAGTTAACAGTACGTAGTTCTATTGTGATTGATAATACAGCGTACTGAAAAGTTAGGCAAGATTTTGTTTCATAAAAAAAGAGGGCCGAAGCCCTCTTTTATATTTTATGCGAATCGGTTCATTCTTATAGAACGTGAACAGATGCCGTATTTGTAGTACCAGAAGCTACTAGAGCACCAGAAACCATAACTACGATGTCGCCTTTGTTACCTAGGCCAGATTGTAGAGCGATTTCTTTACCGTTGATGTAGAACGCGTCTGTGTTCTCGATAGAGTCAACAAGAACAGGCTTAACACCTTTAGTAAGAACTAGCTGTGCAGCTGTCTTTTCGTTAGTTGTTAGAGCAAGGATGTTTGCAGTTGGGAAGTACTTACGTACTGAACGTGCAGACTTACCGCCTTCAGTTGCAACAACGATTAGAGGAGCAGCTAGCTTCTCTGCTGTGTCTACAGCGCCTTTACATACTGCTTCAGTGATGCGTAGACGTGGGCTGTCTAGACGAGAACCTAGCTCAGCTTTAAGAGCTGAATCAGTACGGTTCGCGATTTGAGCCATGATAGTAACAGCTTCAACTGGGTACTTACCTTTAGCAGTTTCACCAGAAAGCATTACTGCATCAGTACCATCCATAATTGCGTTCGCAACGTCACCCGCTTCAGCACGAGTTGGACGTGGGTTGCTGATCATAGAGTCAAGCATTTGAGTTGCTGTGATAACCATCTTACGTGCGCGGTTACACTTCTCGATCATCATCTTCTGAGCGAAGATTACTTCTTCAGCTGGGATTTCAACACCTAGGTCACCACGAGCAACCATGATGCCGTCAGAAGCTTCAAGGATTGAATCGAAGTTATCAACACCTTCTTGGTTTTCAATCTTAGAAATGATGTGGATGTTCTCGCCGCCGTTAGCGTTTAGAAGCTCACGGATTTCTTTAACGTCTTCTTCTTTACGGATGAAAGAAGCAGCAACGAAATCAACGCCTTGCTCACAACCAAACTTAAGGTCAGCTTTGTCTTTCTCAGAAAGAGCAGGAAGTTGAACAGAAACGCCAGGAAGGTTAACACCTTTGTTTTCGCCTAGAGCACCGTTGTTAAGAACTTTACACTTAACTTCAGTTTCTGTTGTTGCGATAACTTCCATTTCGATTAGGCCGTCATCAACAAGGATAGTGTTACCCGCTGTTAGGTCTTTAGCGAAACCTAGGTAAGTTACTGCTACTACGTCTTTGTTACCAACAACTGTTGCGTCAGTTGTGAAAGTGAACTCTTGACCAGCTACTAGATCTACGTCGTTACCATCTTCAAGTTTGATAGTACGGATTTCTGGACCTTTAGTATCTAGAAGGATAGCAAGTTGCTCACCTTTGTTTTCCATTACTTTACGGAAGTTCGCGATACGAGTGCCGTGCTCTGCGAAATCACCGTGAGAGAAGTTAAGACGCATAACGTTCATGCCAGCATCTACTAGTTCAGTTAGCTTCTCTACAGATTCAGTTTTAGGGCCAATCGTACATACGATTTTGGTCTTTTTCATGGAAGGTACTCTCCGGTAAGTATTGTTACAATTTGAAATTTATTTAAGTTCTGAAGATTGGTCCGCTACATCAACATTTTGTGCCTGTTGTGTAAAAGCGCGGGACTTCCAATATGTCCTTCAGAGTTGTAAGTCTTTCATCAGTTTTAGTCATTTTATGACCAAAATAATTTGATTCAATATCGGTTTTCTGTGACTTACCCCACTATATAGGCGGTAAGTTGCAAAAAAATAACAGTCAGTTTTGTAATTTTTTTTCTTTTCGGGTGCGGATTCTACCACCTAATGAGTTCAATATCACTGCTTAACAATTGTCTTAGGACAAGGTTTTATCGCTATTTATTAATTTTTTGGATCAAAATAAATGGACTAAATAGTTTCGTTGTAACTATAATATGTTTCATATCGAAACTTAGTGGCCTTTTTTAAATGTCGAAACGAAACACCCAGCTCAGAAGACATGCAATTTCTAACCTAGTGAATGAAAAAGGGGAGGTTAGTGTTGATGAATTATCCGCTAAGTTCGAAACCTCAGAGGTCACTATTAGAAAGGACTTGGCGTCTTTAGAGAAAAACGGTCAGCTTTTACGCCGTTATGGTGGTGCGATTTCGTTACCGAAAGAGGTTGTCAACGAAGAACTGGGTCAACAAGTTTCGACTCGAAAGGTTTCATTGGCAAAAGCCGCTGCAGATTTAATTCGCGACCATAACCGCATCGTGATCGATAGTGGCAGTACTACCGGTGCCCTAATTCAGCAGCTAAATGCTAAGCGTGGCTTGGTTGTGATGACCAACTCATTGCACGTCGCTAATGCTCTTAATGAGCTTGAAAGCGAGCCGACGTTATTAATGACTGGCGGCACTTGGGATACCCATTCGGACTCTTTCCAAGGCAAAGTCGCAGAGTCGGTGCTCCGCGCTTACGATTTTGACCAACTATTTATCGGGGCAGATGGTATCGACCTTGATAGAGGCACAACTACGTTTAACGAACTGGTTGGCCTGAGCAAAGTAATGGCTGAAGTGTCACGAGAAGTGATCGTGATGGTTGAGTCGGAAAAAGTGGGACGAAAGATCCCGAACTTAGAGCTGGCATGGGAACACATTGACATCTTAATTACCGATACAGACTTGGGCGAAGAATCTAAAGCAAGTATCGAATCACATGATGTTCGCGTGATCCTGACTGATCTAGCGTAAAAACAAATTAAAATATTATGCATTTACCTTCCTATAATTGATCTTAATAAAGATATGGCCTTTGCTTGCTGCCAATAGGAATAAAAAAATTGATGGAGTGAAACTATGTGTGGAATTGTTGGTGCAGTAGCACAGCGTGATGTAGCTGAAATTTTAGTAGAAGGCCTTCGTCGCCTAGAATACCGTGGCTACGATTCAGCAGGTGTCGCTGTCGTCGATACTGAATCTAACCTAACTCGTGTGCGCCGCCTTGGTAAAGTACAAGAGCTAGCAGACGCAGTCGATCAGCAACATGTGATTGGCGGTACTGGTATCGCTCATACACGTTGGGCGACGCATGGTGAACCATCTGAAGCGAATGCACACCCGCACATGTCTGGTGATATCGCCGTTGTACACAATGGCATTATCGAAAACCACGAAGCACTGCGCGCTATGCTACAAGAGCGTGGTTACGTATTTACTTCACAAACGGATACAGAAGTTATTGCTCACTTAGTTGAGTGGGAACTTCGCACTTCAGCTTCTTTGGTTGAAGCGCTACAGAAAACAGCAAAACAATTAGACGGTGCGTACGGCACGGTTGTGGTTGATCGCAAAGATCCTAGCCGCATTGTTGTTGCTCGTTCTGGTAGCCCTATCGTTATTGGTTTTGGTGTGGGTGAGAACTTCCTTGCATCAGACCAACTTGCACTGCTAAGCGTAACTCGTCGCTTCATGTACCTAGAAGAAGGTGATGTTGCAGAGGTTACTCGTCGTGATGTAACGGTATTTGATGTAGCGGGTGAGCGTGTAGAGCGTGAAATCGTAGAATCAAACGCAGAACACGATGCTGGTGACAAAGGTCAATACCGTCACTTCATGCAGAAAGAGATCTTCGAACAGCCAACCGCGCTGATCAACACAATGGAAGGTCGTATTTCAGATACGTCTGTGATCACTAATGCTATCGGCGTTAAAGCTGAAGAGATTCTAAGCAAGGTTGAACACGTGCAGATCATCGCATGTGGTACGTCTTACAACTCAGGTATGGCTGCTCGCTACTGGTTTGAATCTCTAGCTGGCGTAAGCTGTGACGTAGAGATCGCCTCTGAGTTCCGTTACCGTGATTTCGTTGTTCGCCCGAACAGCCTTTTAGTGACTCTGTCTCAGTCTGGTGAAACGGCTGATACGCTTGCTGCACTTCGTCTTGCAAAAGAGAAGGGTTACATGTCAGCAATGACCATCTGTAACGTAGCAGGTTCTTCGCTTGTTCGTGAGTCTGATTTTGCCTTTATGACTCGCGCAGGAACGGAGATCGGTGTTGCTTCTACTAAAGCCTTCACAACACAGCTAGCGGCTATGCTGATGATGGTAACGTCAATTGGTCGTCTACAAGGTCGTATCAATGAAGAGAAAGAAGCGGAAATCGTTCAAGCACTTCACCAACTGCCTGCTGATATCGAGAAAGCATTAGCGTTTGATAAAGAGATCGAAGCACTGGCACCTGATTTTGCTGATAAGCACCATACACTGTTCTTGGGTCGTGGTGAGTTCTACCCAATCGCGATGGAAGCATCTCTTAAACTGAAAGAGATCTCTTACATCCACGCAGAAGCATACGCTGCTGGTGAGCTTAAGCACGGTCCTTTGGCTCTTATCGATGCAGATATGCCAGTTGTGGTTATTGCACCAAGTAACGACTTGCTAGAGAAGCTGAAATCAAATGTTGAAGAAGTCCGTGCTCGTGGCGGTCTGCTGTATGTATTTGCAGATGAAGCTGCTGGTTTCGAAAGCGATGAGAACATGAAGATCATCAAGATGCCTCATGTAAGTGAAGTAACTGCATCTATCTACTACACAGTACCAATGCAGCTGCTGTCTTACCATGTTGCGTTGATCAAAGGTACCGACGTTGACCAACCTCGTAACCTAGCGAAAGCTGTAACGGTTGAGTAATCGACAGCTTATCTAAGAAATAGATAATAAGAAGCCCATCCTGTGATGGGCTTTTTTATGTCTGTTACTTAAAGCTGTAGCGTCATTAAGCGCTAAGTGCTTGCTCTAGGTCAGCCAAGATATCGTCAATGTGCTCGATACCTACTGAGAGGCGAATCATCTCTGGTGATACACCGGCTTGCTTTTGTTCTGCTTCGCTTAGCTGACGGTGTGTTGTAGAAGCAGGGTGGCAAGCCAGAGACTTGGCATCACCAATGTTCACTAGGCGCTTGAAGATTTGTAGCGCGTCGTAGAAGCGGACACCAGCTTCATAACCGTCCTTCAAGCCAAAAGATAGAATAGCCGATGGCTTACCCTGCATGTATTTTTCAGCAAGCGGGTAGAATTCTGAGCTAGGCAGACCAGCGTAGCTTACCCAACTGACTTTTTCGTGTTGGCTGAGGTATTCTGCCACTTTCAATGCATTCTCTGTGTGTCGCTCCATACGTAACGACAATGTCTCCAAGCCTTGCATCAACATGAAAGCATTCATTGGCGACAGTGCTGCACCTGTATTACGTAGGGGAACCGTTCTAGCTCGACCAATAAACGCAGCCTCACCAAATGCCTCGGTATAAACCACGCCATGATAAGAAGGCTCTGGCTGATTAAAAACAGGGAAGCGCTCTTTGTGCTCTGCCCATGGGAATTTTCCTGAATCGACAATCACGCCACCTAACGTTGTACCGTGACCACCCACGTATTTGGTTAGTGAGTGCACCACGATGTCAGCACCAAAATCGATAGGTTTACACAGCACAGGCGTCGCGACTGTGTTATCAACAATCACAGGCACTCCTTGTGCGTGGGCAAGTTCTGCAACACGTTCTAAGTCGATGATATTACCAGCAGGGTTACCAATACTTTCACAGTAAACCGCCTTGGTTTTTTCATCGATCAGTGCCGCTAAGCTTTCTGGTTTGTCGTCTTTAGCAAAACGAACTTCAATTCCTTGGTTTGGCAACATGTGAGCAAATAGGGTGTAAGTACCACCGTAAAGCTGAGGCGTTGAGACAATGTTGTCACCGATTTGCGCCAACGTCTGAATCGCGTAGTTGATCGCAGCACTGCCCGCACTTACCACTAAGCCTGCAATCCCCCCTTCTAAGGCTGCCATGCGTTTTTCTAACACATCATTGGTTGGATTCATTATCCGTGTGTAGATATTACCTGGCACCGCAAGGTTAAACAGGTCGGCGCCATGTTGTGCGTCATCGAATTCGTAAGCGACGGTTTGGTAAATAGGTGTGGCAACCGATTTGGTTGTTGGATCAGTTTCGTAGCCGAAGTGAATCGAGAGTGTTTCGTCTTTCATGTTTCTTCCCTGAACTATTGAATGATTTGTGTACACTCATATTGCCGATTTTTTTATAAAAGAAAAGTATGTTTAGTCACAGAGAGGCAATTGGAATTGTGTGCGGGATGATTCGTTATTGGTTAGGAAATGCAGGGCGTAAGTTGTACAGATTTAGAAAAGCAAAAAGCCAGAGCAGCATGAACTGTTCTGGCTTTTCTAATTTGGTGGCCCCTCCCAGATTTGAACTGGGGACCGAACGATTATGAGTCGTGCGCTCTAACCACTGAGCTAAGGGGCCGTAGGGCATAGATTATAGGGGAAGCGTTCAATGGTGTCTAGACACTATAAGGGGCAATTCCGCTTACATCTTAGCCACTTAAATCACACAGATAAAAAAAAGGTGAGCCAACGCTCACCTTTTCTTATTTATGCTTAAAAGCTAACCACACTTGAGTGTGCGATTACTCGTCTAGGAAGCTACGCAGAGTTTCTGAGCGGCTTGGGTGACGAAGTTTACGCAGTGCTTTTGCTTCGATCTGACGGATACGTTCACGAGTTACGTCGAACTGTTTACCAACCTCTTCAAGAGTGTGGTCAGTATTCATGTCGATACCGAAACGCATACGCAGTACTTTAGCTTCACGAGGTGTTAGGCCTGCAAGAACGTCTTTAGTTGCACCGCGTAGGCTGGTTGCCGTTGCAGAGTCTAGAGGTAGTTCTAGCGTTGTATCCTCGATGAAATCACCTAGGTGCGAATCTTCGTCGTCACCGATTGGTGTCTCCATTGAGATTGGCTCTTTAGCGATTTTCAGTACTTTACGGATCTTGTCTTCAGGCATTTGCATGCGTTCAGCCAGTTCTTCCGGAAGTGGTTCACGACCCATCTCTTGTAGCATTTGACGAGAGATACGGTTTAGTTTGTTGATCGTTTCGATCATGTGAACCGGAATACGGATAGTACGAGCTTGGTCGGCAATCGAACGAGTGATTGCTTGACGGATCCACCAAGTAGCGTAAGTAGAGAACTTGTAACCACGACGGTATTCAAACTTATCTACCGCTTTCATCAGACCGATGTTACCTTCTTGGATTAGATCCAGGAATTGTAGACCACGGTTTGTGTACTTCTTAGCAATCGAGATTACTAGACGTAAGTTCGCTTCAACCATCTCTTTCTTCGCACGACGAGCTTTCGCTTCACCGATAGACATGCGACGGCTGATATCTTTGATGCTTTGAACAGTAAGAGACGTTTCACGTTCGATCATATCCAGTTTTTGGATAGAGCGACGGATGTCGTGCTCGTTACGTTTAATCTTTTCTGCGTATGGCTTGTCTGAAGCAAGAACTTCATCCAACCATGCTTCGCTAGATTCGTTGCCAGTAAATAGAGCAATGAAAGATTTCTTCGGCATTTTGCCGTACTCAACCGTTTGACGCATGATTAGGCGTTCTTGAGTACGTACACGATCCATAGAGTTACGCAGTTCGTTTACTAGGTAATCAAACTGTTTTGGTGTTAGACGGAACTCTTTGAATACGTCTTGCATCATTGTCGTTGCAAGCATTGCTTTCGGGCTTTCATGGCCGTACTCGTTGATCGCTAGTTGACGATTCTGGTAGCTAGTACGAAGTGCTGTGAACTTCTCAAGAGCAAGTTCAGGATCGATACCTGTATCTTCTTCTTCCTCTTCCTCGTCGTCTTCTGCGTCTTCTTTGTCTTCGTCTTCCAGATCAGTTTCAGCAAGTTCTGAACCGATGTGAGTCGCCGTTGGCGCAGCTGTACCATCGTCGTCTGGGTCAACAAAGCCATTGATTAGGTCTGTTAAGCGAATCTCTTCTGCTTGTACGCGGTCAAACTGTTCCAAGATGTATGGAATAGTGCCTGGGTACTCAGCAACCGATAGTTGAACTGTATTGATACCATCTTCAATACGCTTCGCAATGTCGATTTCGCCTTCACGAGTCAGTAGTTCAACTGTACCCATTTCACGCATGTACATACGAACTGGGTCAGTAGTACGGCCAATCTCGCTTTCTACGCTTGAAAGCGCAGCAGCTGCAGCTTCGGCTGCATCTTCATCTATATTGGCATCGTCATCATTAAGTGCTAGATCATCAGCATCAGGTGCAGTTTCAACTACCTTGATACCCATGTCGTTAATCATTTGAATGATGTCTTCTACCTGTTCAGAATCCACGATTTCTGCAGGTAGGTGGTCGTTTACTTCGGCGTAGGTCAGATAGCCTTGTTCCTTGCCTTTAATAACAAGTAATTTAAGCTGTGACTGCGGATTTTGATCCATAGATGATATCCAACTTCAGGTCTGGTGAAGGACGTTGCATTCTCAAATGCAAACCAATTATGTTAACAAATTTATTAAATGCTGACTAATCAAACAGGGTTACGCTTTTAGATCTAGCATTAAAGCTAGTAGCTCCCTTTTTTCTTCGGCTGATAAACCGACGCTTCTTGCTTTGGCCTGCAGGTTTTCAATTTGTTTTTCAACGCACTGGGCAAGTATATTGTCCAATGAGTCTAAAAATATGTCTTCTTGATTGTCTTCGTCGAGGGGGATTTCCCAGCTCGCGAGACGAGACAGAAGAGCCTCATGTTTATTGTGTCGCCAATGCTCTAATAATTGGCCTGTGTTGATATGGGGATGCGCATGGCATTTATCAAGTACTTCGACGAATAAACTTAGTCCAGGCAGCTGTAAGCCTTTGACACTTGATAAATCCGGTACCATATCAGCATAGCTCGGATTTTGGATAAGCAAAGCGATAACTTCACGCATTGGAGTGCGTTTCAGCTCTTTATGCGGTTGAGGTGTCGGGTTCTGTGTATGAACACGCGCTCGTCTTAATTGGTTATCAAATCCAGTGCGCTCATCGAGCAGTTTTTCGAGCAACTCTTGGAAGTAACTGTCAGGGATTTTGTTAATCAATGCGCTAGCGTGTGCGCGCAGTGCCGATTTCCCTTCGGTTGTTCCCAAGTTTAACTTGTGTATTTCAATCAGGTTATCGAACAAATAGGTCGAAAGCGGTGTCGCATTTTGAACAAGCTGTTCGAAAGCGGCTTTGCCGTGTTCTCTTATATAGCTGTCTGGGTCTTCACCGTCGGGCAAGAATAGAAACTTGAGTGTGTTACCGGTTTTCAGGTACTCAAGGGCATTTTCTAGTGCGCGCCACGCGGCTTCTTTACCTGCTCGGTCACCATCGTAACAACAAACCACTGTGCTGGTTTGGCGGAACAGCATTTGAACGTGGTCACCGGTTGTCGATGTGCCCAGTGATGCTACTGAGTAATCAACACCATATTGCGCTAATGCCACGACATCCATGTAACCTTCAACCACAAGTATTTGCGGCGGTTCACGGTAGGCTTGCAGCACTTCATAAAGGCCGTAAAGCTCTTTACCTTTATGGAAGATAGGCGTTTCTGGTGAGTTGAGATATTTTGGAGTACCGTCTTCTAATACACGACCACCAAAACCAATCACACGGCCACGACGATCGCGAATCGGGAACATTACGCGTCCACGGAATCGGTCGTATCGGTTACCTTTATCGTTCTCAATTAACATGCCGCCAGTTACGAGCATGTCTTGGGCTTCTTTCTGTTGGCCAAAGTTCTTACGAACTAAGTCCCACTCATCGGCCACATAACCAATGCCAAACTTCTGGACGATCTCGCCCGAAAGGCCACGATTCTTTAGGTAATCAATCGCAGGTTTGTTGGCTGATATTTTCAGTTGAGAGCGGTAAAAATTACTGATACCGCCCATCAAATCGTAGAGGTTACGTTTTTGTTCGCTGTTGGCTCTTGGTGCTGTTGATATCTCGCCGCTGCGTTGCTCTCTAGGAACATCGAGGCCTAAGAAAGAGGCAAGCTCTTCAATCGCTTCAACAAAATCGAGACGTTCGAACTCCATAATGAAGTCGATAGCATTACCGTGTACGCCACAACCAAAGCAGTGATAAAACTGTTTTTCTTGGCTTACGCTAAAAGAAGGGGTCTTTTCGTTGTGGAATGGGCAACAAGCACCATAGTTTTTGCCTTTTTTCTTAAGTTTCACGCGTGCGTCCACTATGTCGACAATGTCGAGACGCGCTAGGAGATCATCAATGAAACTACGCGGGATGTGTCCTGCCATAAAACCTTAGAAAAATGCACTAACTGAGAGTGTGGATAATAATAGTTTGAATAGGTTACAGATACAAACAAGCCGTGCGTTCCGAAGGATTGCACGGCTTGTTGCAATTTGATTTGGGATTAAGCGAGTTTAGAACGAACTAAACCACTAACTTTACCCATATCTGCACGCCCTTGAATTTGTGGTTTCAAGATAGCCATTACTTTACCCATGTCTTGCATGCCCGCTGGTTGAGCTTCGGCGATTGCGCTATCAAGTAGTGCAATAACTTCTTCATCACTTAGCGGTTGAGGCATAAAGCCTTCAAGTACCGTAATTTCTGCTTTTTCCACGTCAGCAAGATCTTGACGATTTGCTGATTCATATTGAGCAACAGAATCGCGACGTTGCTTAACCATTTTAACTAATACAGCAAGAATGTCGTCGTCGTTCAGAGTGATCCGTTCGTCAACTTCACGTTGCTTAATTGCTGAAAGAGCTAAGCGGATAGTGCCAAGGCGCGGTTTGTCCTTGGCTTTCATCGCTAATTTTTGCTCTTCTTTGAGTTGTTCAATAAGAGCCATAACTCAGTCCTTATGGATTAAGTTATTAGTACAGGCGAACGCGACGTGCGTTTTCGCGAGCTAGCTTTTTAGCGTGACGCTTTTGAGCTGCTGCTTTAGCGCGTTTGCGAACTGTAGTTGGCTTTTCGTAGTGCTCGCGACGGCGAACTTCAGAAAGGATACCTGCTTTTTCACAAGAGCGCTTGAAACGACGTAGTGCAACGTCGAACGGTTCGTTTTCACGTACTTTAACTATTGGCATATGCCTTTCACCTCAGGGGTTATTCATTATCGCTGGCTACTCAGTACCAAATCAGAGAAGTTACCCATCGAGCTAACTCTCTATTTGCGTTTGGCCATTAACCAGCTTGATCAAAAATGGTGCGGAATTTTAATCCGATCACAGTGGCTTTGTAAAGCACTTTGTCGATTATAGTCTGTACAATATTTGTTTGAAGAGCTTAGGCAGGGTAATATTGCGCTAATTTCCCATTTTAGACGAAAGCGTGCCGAGAAAATTATGCGCATTATTGGTATTGAAACCTCTTGTGATGAAACAGGAATCGCGATTTATGATGATGAGCAAGGGCTGCTTTCTCATCAATTATATAGCCAAGTAAAGCTGCACGCCGATTACGGTGGTGTGGTACCTGAGCTAGCTTCACGTGACCACGTGAAAAAAACAATTCCTCTTATTAAAGCGGCATTAGCTGAAGCGAACCTAACGTCGAAAGACATTGATGGTGTGGCTTACACGGCTGGCCCTGGTTTAGTGGGTGCACTGCTGGTTGGTGCAACGATTGGTCGCAGTATTGCTTATGCGTGGGGAGTGCCTGCAGTGCCTGTTCACCATATGGAAGGTCACCTTCTTGCGCCAATGCTAGAAGATAACCCACCACCATTCCCATTTGTGGCTCTGCTGGTTTCTGGCGGCCATACCATGATGGTAGAAGTGAAAGGTATTGGTGAATACCGAATCCTTGGTGAATCGATTGATGATGCAGCGGGTGAAGCGTTTGATAAAACCGCGAAACTGATGGGCTTAGATTACCCTGGTGGTCCACTGTTATCTCGTTTGGCGGAAAAAGGCACTCCGGGTCGTTTTAAGTTCCCGCGTCCAATGACCGATCGTCCGGGTCTAGATATGAGCTTTTCTGGTTTGAAGACGTTCGCAGCGAATACCATTCGCGATAACGATAATGATGACCAAACTCGCGCTGATATCGCTTATGCATTCCAAGAAGCTGTTTGTGCAACCTTAGTAATCAAGTGTAAGCGAGCCTTGGTTGAAACGGGCATGAAACGTATAGTGATTGCTGGCGGTGTAAGTGCCAACAAACAACTGCGTGTTGAGCTTGAAGCTCTTGCTAAGAAAGTCGGTGGTGAGGTGTACTACCCACGCACAGAATTCTGTACAGATAATGGTGCGATGATCGCTTATGCGGGTATGCAGCGCTTGAAGAATGGCGAAACGGCTGATTTGTCTGTTCATGCCACTCCGCGTTGGCCTATTGACCAGCTAGAGCCAATTGCGTAATTGAATATAGTGTTTCGATAAACGGTCGCCTTGTGCGGCCGTTTTTATATCTTAGCTTACCGACTGTATGTCGATAAATAATTGCTGATAGAGATTAGGGAAGAAGATGAACAAGTTCACAGTAGACAATCAATTGATGGCGTACCTAGATGAAGGTCAAGGCCCTGTTGTTGTATTAGGCCACAGCTACCTTTGGGATAGTGCAATGTGGAAGCCACAGATTGAGGCGTTGAAAACTCAGTACCGTTGTATTGTGCCTGAGCTTTGGTCTCATGGTGAATCTCAAGCTGCACCAGCTTCGATGCGTAACTTGAAAGATTACGCTCAGCACGTTTTGGCTCTGCTTGATCATTTAGAGATCGATGAATTCTCAGTGGTAGGTTTATCGGTTGGCGGTATGTGGGGAACGGAGCTTGCGGAGTTAGCACCTGCTCGAGTCAAGTCATTGGTATTAATGGATACCTTTGTGGGTTTAGAGCCAGAAGTTGCACACGCTAAATACTTCCACATGTTAGACACCATCACTCAAACTAAGATGGTTCCTCAACCGATTGTTGAAGCTGTGGTTCCACTGTTCTTCGCAAACGATGCTCAAACCCACACGCCAGCTTTAGTGGAAGGTTTTACTCAGCAGTTATCTGAACTTAAGGGTGATAAAGCGGAAGAAGTGGCGCGCATCGGTCGAATGGTCTTTGGACGTCGTGATATGATCGAATCAGTAGAGAACTTCGCGCTACCTGTGTTGATTGCGGTAGGACAAGAAGACAAACCACGTCCGGTACTTGAGTCATACCTAATGCACGATTGCATTACGGGCAGTGAATTAGTGGTAATTCCTAGCGCAGGTCATATTAGCTCGTTAGAGCAACCAGAGTTTGTGAACACAATGTTGAAGACGTTTTTAGATAAACATCTGCTGTAAGCTTTAAATACTGAATACTATGGTTCGGCTTAGACGTGACAGTTTAAGCCGATTTTTTTTGTCCGAGTTTTGGTTCGCTGCCATCGAGTAGGCGGCGGATATTCTGGTGGTGACGTAACACGATCAAACAGCACAGCATGGCTACTGGCAATGTGTATTGAGGTTTGACTAACCAAGCGTAGAAAGGGGCAAGTAGCACAGTAACCAGTGCCGCTAAAGAAGAGTAACGAAACAAAAACGCCACAACTAACCAAGTCGCCATGATCATACCGGTTAGATCGAATCCTATTGGGGCGATAGCTCCGAGTGCGGTTGCGACGCCTTTACCACCTTTAAAGTGGAAGAAGATCGGATACATATGGCCAAGACACGCCGCAATCGCCACAACGCCTAAAATGATTGGGTCGATCTTGAGGTAGTAGCCAAGCCAGACGGGGATGGTGCCTTTCAGCATGTCGCACAGGAGGACTGCTGCAGCTGCGCCTTTACCGCCAACGCGCAGTACATTAGTGGCACCAGGGTTATTGGAGCCCACCGTTCTTGGATCAGGAAGCCTTAAGACTCGGCATATCAAGACCGCACTAGAGATTGAACCTAGCAAATAGGCTGCAATGATCATGATTAGTGCCAATGGGGTCATGTCTTTCCTTAAACGGTTATAAGCCTAACGATGGGAAAATAATGCTCAATCCAAGAGTAATTGATATCATATCTCGAATTACGCAAATAATACGTTTTTTTCCCCAATATGGGTATCCGACCTCTAAAAGGACAAGTCATGGCACTGGATAAAGTTTTCATTGAACAGCTAGAAGTAATTACAACGATCGGTGTTTACGATTGGGAACAAGAGATTAAACAAAAACTTGTGCTTGATATTGAAATGGCTCATGACAACCGCCCTGCAGGTAAGAGTGATGATGTGGTTGATGCTTTGGATTACTCGACTGTGAGTACTGCCGTGCTTGACCACATTGCGAATGGCCGATTCCTGCTAGTGGAGCGTGTGGCTGAAGAAGTCGCTGAATTGATCATGACTCAATTCTCTGTGCCTTGGATCAAAATCCGCTTGGCTAAACCGGGCGCAGTACCACAAGCAAAAGCTGTTGGCGTGATCATCGAACGAGGCCGAGCATGACAGTAGCCTATGTTGGTGTTGGCACGAACATAGACCGCGACAAGCATGCAAGGGTGGCATGGACAGAGCTTCAATCGTTAGGGACTAACCTTAAATGCTCTAAAATCTATCACTGTGAGCCCGTGGGCTTTAATAGCCATCCGTTTTATAACTTTGTGATAGAGCTCGACACGTCACTCTCATTGACTGAATTTTCACAGCAGCTGCGTAAAATTGAGTTTAAATGGGGTCGCTCTCAAGATGCGCACAAACTTCAAGATCGAAAACTCGATCTTGATATTGTGCTGTTTGGAGAGGTGGTTTCTGAGCGCGAACCAGAATTACCACGCAGTGATATCTACAAATATCCTTTTGTAACACAACCTCTTTATGATCTTTGTCCTGCGAGAGTGATCCCGCAAGACGGAAGAACCGTCAGTGAAATATGGCAGAAGATGCAGCAATTAGACTCGCTCTCTGTCGTAGATATAAAACTATAATTTTTAAGGTAAGTAATGAGTTATTTTGAAGCGTTTATGTTGGCGTTGGTGCAAGGCTTTACTGAGTTTTTACCTATTTCCAGTTCTGCACACTTAATCCTTCCTTCTGCTGTTTTAGGTTGGGAAGATCAAGGTTTGGCTTTTGATGTTGCTGTCCATGTCGGTACTTTGGCCGCGGTAGTGATCTATTTCCGTAAAGAAGTGGTCTCTCTGTTGAGCGCATTCTTTGGTTCAGTGTTTAAAGGCGATCGCAGCAAGGAAGCGAAGTTAGCGTGGATGATCATTCTCGCGACGATTCCTGCGTGTATCTTTGGTTTGTTGATGAAAGATATTGTTGAGCTTTACTTACGCAGTGCGTGGGTGATCGCAACCACAACGATTATCTTTGGTTTGTTGTTATGGTGGGTGGATAAGAACTCAAGCTTGCGTGATGACGAATACCAAGCAGGTTGGAAA
The DNA here is from genome assembly GCF_003050065.1 of Vibrio sp. 10N.286.51.C3. Classification (NCBI taxonomy): domain Bacteria; kingdom Pseudomonadati; phylum Pseudomonadota; class Gammaproteobacteria; order Vibrionales; family Vibrionaceae; genus Vibrio; species Vibrio sp. 10N.286.51.C3. Next base: position 114,949 of record NZ_PIGC01000007.1, read on the forward strand.
AAGGCGCTGTTTATAGGCCTTGCTCAAGCAATGGCGATAATTCCGGGCACGTCTCGTTCTGGTGCAACCATTACCGCGGCACTGTATCTTGGTTTCACACGCGAAGCAGCAGCTCGATTCTCTTTCTTGATGTCTATCCCAATCATCACTCTGGCTGGTGGTTACTTGGGTCTGAAGTTAGTGACCAGTGGTGACCCAATCCATGCTGGCACTTTGCTAACGGGAATCGTGGTTTCTTTCATTAGTGCTTATATCTGTATTCACTTCTTCTTGAAGCTTATCTCTCGTATGGGTATGACACCGTTTGTTATCTACCGCCTGATTCTAGGTTTTGGTCTATTTGCTTTCTTGATGATGCAGTAGCGCTCGACTTTCGAAGACAAATGTTTCTTCTTACAGATTGAAACGGAAAAACCCGCTTAGTCGCGGGTTTTTTAATGCGTGCTTACTAACGGAATGAAGACTAATCATCAGTGAGTTCTGATAACGCGTTTTCGATGGCCGCTGCTCTGCGCTTCTCTTGTTCTTCTCGAATATCTTTACCTTTAAAACCATCGGCAATGATTGCTTTGACTTCAATTTGAAGTGCCGCTTTATAGGCTGCTTCAAAACGAGCCTTTTGAGGGTAAGGCTGATCTTGTAACCCTTTACGGCCAGCGTGGTCAGCTTGGCAGCAAAGCAAGATGTCGTTAAGTCGATCTGGTTTGCGCCAAACATCGAACTTGTTGAGAACTTTAAGGAAGGTGGTTGGCTTTAACTCACCTGCACGATGGATATTAGAATGCTGCTCGCACACTAACAGCGCAAGATCTCTGAACTCATTAGGTACTCTGACTCGTTCACATAGCTTTTTGATGATCTTAACACCGGTGTGGCAGTGCATTTTGTGGCTTGGCCACTCACTTTCAGGTGTAACGCCTTTACCTAAGTCATGCACTTGAGAGGCAAAGCGTACTGGTAACGATGGGCTTAATAGCGCAGCTTGTTGAGCAACCATCAGTGTGTGAATCCCGGTGTCGATTTCAGGGTGCCATTTTTCAGGTTGAGGGACACCAAATAGAGCGTCAATCTCTGGCAAAACAACCGCTAATGCACCACACTCTTTCAACACTGAAAGGAACACTTCTGGATGTGGCGTACTAAGTGATTTGTGCCACTCTTGCCAAACTCGTTCGGCTGTAAGGTGTGCCAGTTCTCCTGATTCAACGATTGTCGCCATCATGGTCATGGTTTCAGGTGCAATCGTAAAGTTTAGGTGGTGAAGCTTGGCAGCGAAACGGGCAACACGCAGCACACGAAGCGGATCTTCAACAAAGGCATCGGATACGTGTCTAAGAATACGATCGGAGAGATCTTGTTGGCCATGGTAAGGATCGTGAAGGTTGCCTGCATCATCTTGTGCGATGGCGTTAATGGTTAGATCTCGGCGCATCAGATCTTCTTCCAAACCCACGTCTGGAGCGAAGTAACATTCGAAGCCTGTGTAACCAGAGCCTGATTTTCTCTCGGTGCGAGCCAGTGCGTGCTCTTCCTTGGTTTTTGGATGCAGGAATACCGGGAAGTCTTTACCCACCGCAGTGAAGCCAAGGCTTTCCATCTGTTGAGGCGTACTGCCGACCACGACCCAATCTTTATCATAGCTATCAATATTGAGTAGCTTATCGCGCACTGCCCCACCGACTAGATAGCGCTGTAGCCCATTCTCTTCTGGTAGGCTATCGTATATTTGCAACTTATCACCTCGAAATGTTTTATCACTGCTGGACTTTACGGCAAGCAATGGTACTTTCCATTAATCGTAATTATAGGGCAGCACATGTATAAGGAATATTTTGGCTTCGTTGAGATGCCATTTTCGATTGTACCAAATTCTCGCTATTTGTTTTTGAGTCAACGCCATCAAGAAGCGATGCAGAACCTACAAGCCGGTTTAGGCGAAGGTGGGGGCTTTGCAATGCTCACTGGTGAGGTGGGTACAGGGAAAACAACGGTTGCTAAGGCGATGTTGTCTTCTTTGGATCGTCATACTCAGGCTGGCCTTATACTTAACCCTACGTTTTCCAATACGGATTTACTTGAAGCTATCTGCGATGAGTTTGAGGTCGAGTATCCAGAACAAGCATCCTTGAAGCAGCTGAGTCAGGCGATTTACTACTTCTTATTGGATAGCCATGCAGAGGGCATTCAAACCTTATTGGTGATAGACGAAGCTCAACACCTTGCTGCCGATGTGTTGGAGCAGCTTCGCCTTTTAACTAATTTGGAAACCGACAGTCGTAAGCTATTAAAAGTATTGTTGGTTGGTCAACCTGAATTACAACAGCATTTGCAGACTACACAACTGCGTCAATTGGCGCAGCGTATTACAGGGCGTTATCATTTATTGCCTCTCAATATTGAAGAGACCGGTAAGTACATCGCGTTTCGTCTGGAGACGGCAGGTGGCGAGCAGATGTTGTTCTCGAATCGCTCCGTTAAGCTGATCGCCCAATATACTCATGGTATTCCAAGGCTCATTAACTTGGTGTGCGACAAGGCCCTACAGTTAGCTTTTCATGATGGAGAGCAAACACCGAGCAATGAAACGGTCAATAAAGCCTGCCAGCAGGTGATGGCGTTTCAAGCCGAGGTTTACCATGTCGATAAACCTCGCGCAGCGAGCGCGATACCAAAGCTCGTTCAGTACGCTGGTGCAGCTACCTTGAGTGTCGCACTTGCGATGGCAACTTTTAACTTTGCCCCAACGTACATAGATTCATGGTTAACAACCGAGCCTTCAAATGAAGCCCAAACAGTAAGCTCAGCCAAGATGCAGCGGTCGTTAGTGGTGGATATGCCTAAGGCTGTTGCTGAGCCAGAAACAGACAAGTTCGCGCTGCCACCACATATTCAACAACACTTGATGCAAGGGACTAACCGCTCGCTGGCTATCAAGGATTTATACACCCTTTGGGGATACCAGTCTTCATTGCGAGACGGTTTATGTCTAAGCGAGCCGCAAAGTGTTTTCGTATGTGAACAGCAACAATCTAGCTTGGATGATTTACTTGAGTTAGGCGTTCCTGTGGTGTTGAACTTAGACATAGAACAAGAATCTGTGTTTGCGGTGCTTTATGGCGTATCACAAGATTCTGTCGAACTACTGGTTAACGAAAAACTCTTAGTCATGCCGAAGCAATCTCTAGAGCAGATCTGGCAGGGTGATTATGTCGCGATTTGGAAACAGCCGCTGCGAGAGACGCTGAAAGAGGGTTACCAAGGTGAAGCTGTGGCTTTGCTTGATTTGTTGCTTTCTGAGGTGTTGGGAGAGGTTGTGTCTGGTAGTGATGTATTTGATTACGAATTAAAAATGAAGGTTGAAGCGTTTCAAACTTGGCAAAGTATGTCGGTCGACGGCATCGCAGGTCAACGAACATTAGCAAGGTTGCAAAGATTAGCTCAGCTTGATTCTCCGAAGTTGATGTCATTAAGTGGAGGGGCAAGCTAATGTCACGCATTATGCACGAGCTGAATCAGTCTTCGGTTACACAATCATCTATCAATAAACCTAGCTTTAAAGGCTACCAAAATCATCATGTGCCGAACTCGGCAAAGGGCATCAGTAACAAACGTGGTTCGTCGTTAGCCATGGGGTTACTTCTTTTGCTTGTGCCTTCTTTGTTGGTAGGCGGTACCTTGGTTTATCAATCATACAATCAACATCAAACTGCGCCTCAGCTATTATCCGCGACGCTTCCTAATACACAAACACAGCCAGTTATTGAATCTCAAATTTCTGATGTGGATACTGCAGACTTGAATGCTGTGGAAGAGGTTAAAGATGACCCCTTGTTTGTGGTTCGTCCTGCGCCAGTTAGCCAAACTTTGAAAGCTCTGCCACGTCAAGAGATGTATGCACAGGTTGACTCTGAAAGTACAAATGTCGCAGGCGGATCTATTGTGCCTTTGGCTAGCTCAGAGAGCATTGCTCGAACGTCAGAGGAATCAGAACTGTCACTGGCTCAGCCTGAGGTTCAGCCTGGTGTAAGCAATGAAAACACTGCTCTGCAATCGGATAGTGATTTGCTGCAAGGGCTAGATCTCAGTGAGTTACCACCTGATTTAGCATTGAAGCTTGAATCTATCATGGGTGAGCAACAAAGCGCTCCTGAGCCGATGGACTCTAGACCTGCAGGGCAAAGAGGTTCTCAGGTCATTGAATTGGAAACGCACACTAATAGCTTATCAGGAGTGCTACCTAAGTTAGACCTACAAACTCATATGTACTCGAGTAGCGAAACCAAGCGTTGGGTAAAAGTGAACGGCCAAGAAGTGGCTCAAGGAGATTGGATTGGACAAGACATTCAATTACTTGAGATTAAGCCACAATCGGTAATCATAGAGTTCAATCAGCAGAAGATAGAAATCCCAGCTCTGTACGAATGGAAAGGCTAGCGAGTTCTATAAGTATTTAGATAACAGACAAATAAAAAGGAGCACCTAGGTGCTCCTTTTTGATATTCGATACTGAATTTACTGTACCTGATACAAGCGTTAAGTCTACGCCCAACCGTTTGGTGACTTTCTGCGACGAGGCATGATGTGTGGCAGAACAAGGCCAAGAAGTAGACCAATACCCGCAACACCACCACCGTACATGAAGTACTTTAATAGTAGGTCGTCTTTTTGAGTGTCTAGCTTAGCGCGTAGTTCACGGTTCTCTGTTTGAGAGCTCGTCAGCTGCTGGCTAATTTCACTGTAGTTCTGTTCTAGTTCAGCAATCTGCTTGTTACGAGAATCTAGAGAGCTTGCTAGGCCAGCTTTTTCGCTGTCAGCACTCTGACGAGCGTTCGCTAGCTTGCCTTTAACTTCTGTCAGCTCTTTCTCTAGCTTAGGCATGCGCAGTGCCATGCTTTCTTTTGTGCTTACAAACTTGCTTTCAACCCAACCTTTACGGCCACGGTTGTCTTGAATTTGGGTGTAACCTGTACTCTTGTTAGTTTGTAGGTATGTAATCTTTTCACCAGCATCAACACTACCTATGATACGGAAGGTGTTGTTTGGGCCAGAATGCATATAAGTAAATAGTTTGTCAGCAATATAACGGTCTTGTGCAAAGGCAGCTGGAGCCGCAAGCATTGCGAACAAAACTAAGCTAATCAGTTTTTTCACAGTAAATCCCTTAACGATTCAAATTGGGTAGGCGTATGAGTCAGCCTCAATCAGCAAATAATATTTAGTTTCTTTATGCGGTGCAACAAAGAAGGGAGGCAAAGCCTCCCTTTCTGTGCGTTTGAGTCAATAATGACATGGCATTTACATATCGTTACTGAAGCTCACACTATTCTGACGCTAGTATTCACTAACGCAGTCGCGATTACATAGTAAACGCAGCTTGAATTCCGTAGAAGAACACAACAGCAAGTAGAGCACCTGCAGGCAGTGTCACAATCCAAGAAGCCACGATATTACGTACAACGCCTAAGTTTAGTGCTGCGATACCACGAGCAAAACCAACACCTAATACTGCACCAACTAGTGTCTGTGTAGTAGAGATTGGAAGGCCAGTACCTGAAGCTAGTACAACCGTACATGCAGTTGCAAGTTGTGCAGCAAAGCCACGGCTTGGTGTTAATTCTGTAATACCAGTACCAACGGTTGCCATTACTTTATGACCCATTGTTGCAAGACCAACAACGATACCGAAACCACCTAGAGGAAGAATCCACCATGCGATAGTACTCTTACCTGTGATTTCACCCATGTGCTCAACGGTTGATACAACAGCAGACAGTGGACCAATCGCGTTCGCAACGTCGTTTGAACCGTGTGCAAATGCCATCGCACAAGCTGTGATAACCATTAGTACCGAGAAGATGCCTTCAACACCGGCAAAGCCGTGGTCTTCTTCGCGGTTAGCAAATTTCTTCTGGATGTATAGGTAACCGCCGATCATAACAAGCGCAGAAACGCCAGCAGCCCAAACCCATGCTTCAGTGTTGCTTAGGTGAAGACCAACGTGTTTAAGACCTTTCTTGATGGTTACAAGTGCAATCACCATCGTTGTGATGAACATGTATACCGGTACAAAGCGCTTCGCGTTGAATAGCGGGTTCTCTGTATCAAAAATCAGTCGTTGAGCACTTACAAATATCACGTAAGCGAAGAAGCCGGAAATAACGGGTGTGATAATCCAACTGCCCACAATACCTTGAACACTGTTCCAGTCTACAGCTTCAGTACCTACAGAAATACAAGCAAAACCGATGATTGCACCGATGATTGAGTGAGTCGTAGAAACCGGCCAGCCCATGTAAGAAGCTAGAAGTAGCCATGTACCAGCAGCAAGAAGTGCTGACATCATGCCGTACACAAGTACATCTGGTTGATGAGCGAATAGAGACGTTTCGATAACACCTTTACGGATCGTGTCTGTTACTTCGCCGCCCGCAAGGTAAGCACCTGCGAATTCAAAGATCATTGCGATAATGATCGCTTGTTTAACGGTTAGAGCTTTAGAGCCTACTGAGGTGCCCATTGCGTTCGCAACGTCATTTGCACCAATACCAATAGCCATCAAGAAACCGAAAGCTGCTGCAACAATAATCAGGACAGTGCCGTAGTTAGCAAGGATATCCATCGTAATACCTAGTTGTTTGATAACAAGCGGAACAAATTTAGACGCAAAAAACCGCTCAGCGAGAGAAATACTCAGCGCATAAGTGGTTTGTTCAAAAAATGCTCTTCGTTATATGGTTAACGTATGATTTAAGATCGAGAAAGCATTACTTCAAGACGAGCGCCTACACGCTGTGCTTGATCTGCAATACCACCAACCCATTCAAGAATTTTGTATAAGAACATGATATCAACTGGATTCAGATCGCCTTCAATCGCCATTAGTTGTTGGCGTAGTTCGATCTGCATCGCATCCGTGTCATCTTCAATTACATCTAATTGATGAATCATTTCGGCAACGAGTGTTACTTCACGGCCTTTAAAGCCAGTCTCAAGTAATTCGTCTAATTCATTGATTACGTTTTGTGCTTGGTTCGCTGCATCTAGACAACGTTTAACGTAAGCGATGAAGTTTTCTTGCATAGGAGCAGGAATGACAAGTTGACGACCATATACACGGCCAGCAATGTCTTTCGCTAGGTTTGCGAGTTTGTCTTGTTGCGTTAATAGCTCCAACATATCGGTGCGATCAACTGGCATAAACAAACCACGAGGAAGTTTAAGGCGAATTTCACGTTTTAGTACGTCAGCTTCTTTCTCAAGGTGAGAAATTTGAGCTCGAATTTCTGATGCTTTTTCCCAGTCACCTTTTGAAGAAACTTCAAAGAAATTAACTAGGTGAGAACAACATTCGTTCACGCATACTACGTGACGCTGCAAAGGTTTAATTGGGGACTTTGCAAATAACCCCATAATTGTATTTACTGGCATGGTCATCCAACCTAATAAATAATAACCTTAAAACAACATACACCATATTCATGGTGAAATGTTAAGCGATGGCTACAAAGTCGCGCATGTTAACCTAATCAATCTCTCATTAAAACTGTTTTAGATCATCATAAGGGCGATATTTCTGACTTGCCGACTTTTCAAATTGGCAATATCCTGTCCCTATCTTCACAGAAAGGTATAACTATGGAAACCGAGATAGAACTGAAGTTTTTTGTTTCTCCTGAATTTTCAGAGACTTTACGCAATAAAATTGCTGAAACTAAAGTACTTCAGCACAGTTGTCGTGAGCTAGGTAACATCTACTTTGACACCGCTGACAACTGGCTACGTAAGCACGATACCGGCTTACGCATTCGACGCTTTGATGACGTATTTGTACAAACCGTAAAGACAGCAGGTCGTGTGGTTGCTGGCCTGCATCAAAGGCCTGAATACAATGCAGAACACGACAGTAACGAACCTAAGCTAGCTTTGCATCCAGAGGATATCTGGCCAGCAGGTAAAGACATCGAAACGTTGCAAGCTGAATTGACACCTCTGTTCTCGACCAACTTCACGCGTGAGCAGTGGCTGATTGGCATGCCTGATGGCAGTCAAGTCGAGGTCGCGTTCGACCAAGGCTTCGTTGAATCAGGCGACCTGCAAGAACCGATTTGCGAAGTCGAATTAGAACTTAAATCCGGTCAAACGGATGCGCTATTTACATTGTCTCGCCAATTCTGCGAACAAGGTGGCATGCGTTTGGGCAATCTAAGCAAAGCTGCTAAGGGTTACCGCCTTGCTCAAGGTTATCAAGGAGATGAAGTTACTCCTTTGACTTTAGTTGATTCTGATAAAAGTGATACCGTTGAATCGTGTTTCATTCAATCTTTAGAGCACGCTCTCGCTCATTGGCACTATCATGAGCAGATCTTCACCGAACGCCAATCTATTGAAGCGTTACATGAGATCAGCCACTCGCTCAGTTTTATTCGTCAAACCTTCACTATCTACGGTGGTATTGTCCCAAGACGTGCGAGTGCTATTTTACGTCAAGAGTTGAAGTGGCTTGAGCAAGAGCTCGACTGGCTGAAAAGCTATGACCATTTCGAAGACTTGCTGGAAGATAAAGGACACGTACTACGTAAACTCGATGCGCGTAAGTTCTTAGTGGCTGAGCTTAAAGAGATGCAAGAGCAACTGCCAGATCGTGAAGAGCTGCTTACCTTGTTGAGCTCTGCTCGTTACACTGGTTTATTGTTAGATCTGAGCCGCTGGATCTTGTCTCGTGGCTGGCAACCTTTCTTAGATGAGAAAGCGCGTGAACAAATGGGTCGTGGTATCGAATGGTTTTCCGTGCAGCAACTCGATCGCACATGGGCGGACTTGATGGAAGCTTTCCCGCCAGAGCGAGTGATGACCAGCCAAGCGTATATTGAACAGCAATACCGTTTGATGCGTAATCTGTATTCTGGTGTTGGCTTCGCGAGTTTATATGATGACGCTGAACGAAACAGCTTCCGCTTGCCATGGGCCGATATGGTGCAAGGTATTGATGACTTGCTGGCACTTAAAACATTAGAGCCTTTGACTGAGAAGTTGGAAGGTGACGAGAAGGTTCAGCTAGAGCGTTGGTTGGCTCGTCAAGAAGTGTCTATTCTGCATGCGATGGAACAAACACGCCAAATCAGTGTTGAGGTTGAGCCATACTGGCAAGACTAAACTCAACACCTGTATCAATATAAGTATGAATTTGAAAATAGGGCTTCGGCCCTATTTTTTTGCTTGTTGCTCGAGCTTTTCTAGTCGTTCAAGGATTTTCTGTTGTTGCTCAATGATCTTCTCAAGGTGCTTCTCTTTGTTTTCCGCTCGTTGATTCTCATGGTGAGTTGGAGAGGTGATCAAAGAAGTAATCAAGCCTGAAATCATACCAAACACACCCACACCGCAAATGATCACCAGAGAGGCAACTAATTTTCCTGAGCTCGTGACGGGATAATGATCGCCATATCCCACCGTGCTGATGGTCACGAAAGCCCACCATAACGCATCTTGTCCAGTGGTGATGTTGGCGTTGGGATCTTTGTGCTCTAACAGCAGTATTGTTCCAGCTCCTATGGTCAGGAGAATGATCAGCAACAATATAATCGAGGCGAGGGTGGTCTCTTTACGATTGCGAAATAGCTCTCTTAACACTCGTTTACCCGAACGAAGAACAAGAATTACACGTAAGATCTGAAAAATGCGAGCGAAACGAAGTGGTTCGATCATTGGGATGCTTGCTAAGAAATCGATCCAGTGTACTTTTAGATATTCTTTTTTGTTTTGTGATCTGAATAGATCAATTGTGAGCTGAAAAAGAAAAACACTACAGATTATAAAATCGAGGCCGATAAGGACTTGTTTCGATTCTTTGTCGATCGGTACGAACAATAAGCCTGAGATCACAAATAACGCTAAGAAAGAGAGAATCAGTGACAATAAGCTCATCGGCTTGGTGGCGTCTTTGGTATTATTCAACATTCATACGAGGCTCAAAATAAATCGCGAACTTTGACTGACATAGCCACCTCGCGGATATAGAAGCCATCAATATATAAGAATTAATGGAGAACTGACAATGACTAAACTGTCATTCAAGCCGTGGGAAAGGATAATCTCTGACGTTCGTCTCGTTCCAAAAATGGTCATGTTGATGATATTCAGTACAATCTTGATCATTTCGAAGCAGCTATGGGACGCAAGTACGTTTTACGATTCATTGCTTGCTGTAACCAACAATGCGCAAGTCGCACAACAGCATTACGAGACTTACTTAGTTCAAGTGGCTTGGCAAACAGCCTTGATGATTATTGTGTTTGTGGTTCTTCTATTAGCAGCGGCGCGCGTTATGTTGCGCCAGACTCAATACCTTAATGACGCCATTAAAACCATGGCCGACAAGAACTTATCAGTGCCGATTCAAATGGATTGTAAAGATGAATATGGCGATGTGGCACGCGAACTTGAAAAAACTCGCGTTCAACTGAACGACATGATCAAAACTCAGGTGGCCTCTTCTGATGAACTGTTTGCTCTGACGGAAGTGATGACCATCAGCATGTCTGAAACCAAAGAATCAGCTCAAGAAGAGTTCAATGAGATTGATCAGCTGGCAACAGCAATGAGTGAGATGACCTCTACGGTACAAACTGTTGCTGAGCATGCGCAAAGCGCTTCTTCATTGACGGAACAGGCATCAGGCCAAGCTCTTACTGGTCAGAAGTTCGTTCAAGGGTCTGTTTCTAAGATGAGTGAGTTATCTTCAGATATCGCAGCATCTGCAGCAGCGGTAAACCAAGTTGAAGAGCGCGTTGACTCAATTGGCAGTGTGGTTGGTACTATCCAAGGCATTTCAGAACAAACAAACCTATTAGCATTGAACGCTGCGATTGAAGCGGCGCGTGCAGGTGAAGCAGGTCGTGGTTTTGCGGTTGTTGCCGATGAGGTTCGTAACCTTGCACAGCGTACTCAGCAAGCGACTGTCGAGATTCAAGACATGATCAGTCACCTACAAAGCAGTGCTAATTCTGCGGTAGAGCTGATGGAGAAGAGTGTTGTTGAAGCGGCTGAAGGTGTGGACCTTGTGACCAATGCAGGCTCTGAGCTTGATGGTATCGTAAGCCAAGTAAACCAAATTAATGATATGAACTTCCAGATCGCGACCGCTGCAGGTCAACAGAGCAGCGTTGCAGAAGAGATGAGTGTCAACCTGACCAATGTTCGTGAGCTTGTCGAAGCTTCAGTTGTGGTTGTTGGTGAGCTGTTGGAGACCTCTCAGCTTATGGAAAGCAACGCACAAGAACTCGACGGTAAGATTAAGCAATTTAAGGTTTAGTCATGTTCTCTAAATCCTTATTGCTAGAGCCTGTTTTCTAGAGAGAAAGGCCTAACTCGCTAAGTTAACCGATAAAACGCCCACATTGCTAATGTGGGCGTTTTTTATTGGCGTAACTTTGGTATAACTTATCTTTAGTTTTATGAAGACTCGAACCGATAACCCGAACGTTCGTCGCGCAGCTTATACAAGGAAGAAACATGCCATTGCCTTCTCAACTCGTCACTCACTCACAGTCTGCTTTTGAGCAATTATTAGAGCATCAAAGTGAAGCCATCAATACTTGGTCTGAGCAACAGACTGAGGAGCTTAAACGTGTACTCGGTTTAAGCTGTTTTATTGGTGATTGCCTGCAGCGTGATACGGTTTTATGTGGTGATTTACCTGATATGTTGGCATGTGCAGAGCGTGCTGAAGGGTACCGAGAGCGACTGGCTGGATTACTTTCTGGTTGTGCTGATGAAATGAGTGGTCAGCGCGTGCTGCGTCAATTTCGCAATCGAGAAATGACCTATATTGCGTGGCGTGATTTTATGGGCTCATGGGAGTTAGAACAGAGCTTAAGTCACCTATCGATGTTAGCTGAGGCGATGATCTTCGAGACCTATCAATGGCAGTACGATATTTGTTGTAAAGAGTGGGGCACACCATGCAATGAACAGGGTGAAGCGCAGCCGATGCTGATCATTGGCATGGGTAAGCTAGGTGGCGGTGAGCTCAACTTCTCTTCTGATATCGACCTGATTTTCACCTATCCTGAAAATGGCGAAACCCAGGGTGCAAGACGAAGTATCGCCAACGCGCAGTTCTTCACCCGTCTTGGGCAACGTATTATCAAGGCGCTCGATCAGCAAACCTTCGATGGATTCTGTTATCGAGTCGACATGCGTTTACGTCCATTTGGTGAGAGTGGTCCACTTGTGATGAGCTATGCGGCACTGGAAGATTACTACCAAGAGCAAGGTCGCGATTGGGAACGCTACGCGATGGTTAAAGCGCGAGTGATGGGCAGCGAAATGTACCCTGAATACCAAGAGCTCCGCCAGATGCTGCGCCCATTTGTATTCCGTCGTTATATCGATTTCAGTGCGATTCAATCTTTGCGTCGTATGAAGTCGATGATAAGCAGCGAAGTACGTCGTCGTGGATTATCAAACAACATCAAGCTGGGGTCTGGTGGGATTCGCGAAGTGGAATTCATTGCACAAGTATTCCAATTGATTCGTGGTGGCCGTGAACCGAGCCTTCGTGGTCGAGGGTTACTGGAAACCTTAAGCGCGATTGAATCACTTCATCTGTTAGAGGCAGAAGAGGTAGGGCACTTACGTGAGGCTTATCTGTTTTTGCGTCGCCTTGAGAACCTGTTGCAAGCAATGGCCGACAAGCAAACTCAAACCTTACCTGACGGTGAATTCGAACAGTTGCAACTCGCTGTCGCAATGCAATTCACTGATTGGGATAGTTTGATTGAGGCAACTCGTGCTCATATGGCCAATGTACATACCGTGTTCGAAGATCTGATTGGGGTTGATGAAGATGACGCCAACCCGATCGCGAGTCACTTTAGTGAACTGTGGGATATGGCCCATAAGCCAGATGTGATTGAACATGTTCTGGAGCATGATATTGCGATTGCTAACCCACCGGAAGCCGCGAAAACGATTATTCAATTTAAAGCCGATTTGGCTAAGAAGACCCTTGGCCCACGCGGCCGTGAAGTCCTCAATCGATTGATGCCGAAAGTGTTTCAAGCACTGTACACTGCTAAGGATGCCGAGTTTGGTTTGTCTCGAGTACTGCATCTACTGCATAAAATCGTTACCCGTACCACTTACCTTGAACTACTAGATGAGCACCCTGCCGCGTTGACTCAGCTTGTACGCCTATGTACCGCTAGCCCGATGATCTCCGAGCAATTGGGTCGTTACCCAATTCTGTTAGATGAACTTATCGACCCTCAGCAACTCTACAACCCAGTGCCTTTGGAGTCGTATAAAACAGAGCTGCGTGATTACCTAGCCCGTATCCCTGAAGATGATATGGAGCAACAGATGGAAGGCCTGCGCCAGTTTAAGCAGACCTGTATCCTGAGAATTGCAGCCGCGGATATAGCGGGCGCTCTACCTGTCATGAAGGTCAGTGATCACTTGACCTACTTAGCCGAAGCGATTGTTGAGGCGGGGGTCAATCAAGCTTGGTTACAAGTATCGGCCAAGTTTGGTGAGCCTACTCATGTTAAAGATCGCGAAGGTCGCGGTTTTGCGGTTGTTGGTTACGGTAAGGTCGGTGGTTGGGAGCTTGGCTACAACTCAGACTTAGACATTGTGTTTATGCACGACTGCCCGGTACACATCTATACTGATGGTAAGAAAGAGATCGATGGACGCCAATTTTATCTGAGGTTGGCACAGCGTATTATTCATATTTTCTCGACCAGAACCGCTTCTGGCATTCTGTACGAAGTCGACACTCGTCTACGCCCTTCTGGTGCATCTGGTTTGTTGGTTAGTCCAACTGATGCCTTTGATGAGTATCAGCACAATGATGCGTGGACGTGGGAGCATCAAGCTTTGACTCGCGCTCGCATGATTTATGGCGATGACTTATTGGCTGCGGCATTTAACAAAACGCGTCATGAGGTTCTGTGCTTGGCGCGTGATGAGGCGACACTCAAAAAGTCAGTTGTAGATATGCGTGAAAAGATGCGCGGCCATTTAGGCGGCAAAAAAACCGATCGATTCATGCTCAAACAAGATGCGGGTGGTATTACCGATATCGAATTTTTGGCGCAATATTTAGTCCTTCGGTACAGCAATGAGAAGCCAAAGCTTACTCGTTGGTGTGATAATGTACGAATCTTTGAAAGCCTGCTGTCACAAGGGATTATGGACGAGCAACAAGGCATGGCATTAACCCATGCTTATACAACGTTAAGAGATGAAATCCACCACCGCAATCTACTCAATCTTGATGCGGATGTGGCAATTAATAAGTTTGAAATGGAAAGAGAACACGTGGTTCGAGCATGGAAGCAGTGGATGGAAGCGTAGCTTGTCTTTTGCTTAGCTATCACAGTGCCTATCGAGGTAGGCTTTACTCATTTTTCTAAGGTTTAGCCACTGTAATCAGTGTGCTAGACTCTAGCCAGATTCGATTTTTGGAGCTCAACAATGAAACCAATTCTACCTGACTACAGCCAATCAGGTGTTCTTATTGTCGGTGACGTCATGCTTGATCGTTACTGGTATGGTCCAACTGGCCGTATTTCACCAGAAGCACCTGTACCCGTTGTAAAAGTAGAAAATAACGAAGAGCGTCCAGGTGGTGCTGCCAACGTTGCAATGAACATTGCCTCTCTTGGTGGTCATGCTCATGTTGTTGGTTTAACTGGTAAAGATGAACCCGCCGAGGTGTTAAAAAACACTTTGGGCGCACTAAAGGTTAAGTGTGATTTCGTTGAGTTAGAAGACTATCCAACCATCACAAAACTACGAGTGATGAGCCGTGGTCAGCAGTTGATTCGTCTTGATTTTGAAGACAAATTTGAAAACACTAATCCAGAGCTTATTCTGTCTCGCATGGAGCAAGCACTGCCAAATGTCCGTTCGGTTATCTTGTCAGATTATGCGAAGGGTGCATTAGAGCATGTACAGAGCTTCATTCAAAAAGCACGCGCAGCGAATGTTCCAGTATTCATCGATCCAAAAGGCGCGGATTTAGAGCGCTACCGTGGTGCGACTTTGCTTACGCCAAATATGGCGGAGTTCGAGCTAGTTGCAGGTAAAGTTAAATCAGAAGAAGACCTTATCGAGAAGGGCATTGCCTTGATCGAAAAATATGATTTTGAAGCTTTGTTGGTGACTCGCAGCGAGAACGGTATGACTCTGCTGCGTAAAGGTCAGGCACCGTTCCACTTACCGACTCAAGCCAAGGAAGTGTACGATGTCACAGGTGCCGGCGATACGGTTATCTCTGTCCTGGCTGCTTCTGTTGCTGCTGGTAAACCTCTGGATGAAGCGTGTGCATTAGCGAATGCGGCTGCTGGTGTAGTTGTTGGTAAGCTAGGTACATCGACACTGTCTACGATAGAATTAGCGGAAGCGATTCACGGTAGCCAAGATACAGACTACGGCGTTATCTCTGAAGCAGCACTGGTTGAAGCGGTGAAGCGTGCTCGTGCGAAAGGCGAGAAAGTGGTTATGACCAATGGCTGCTTTGATATTCTGCACGCTGGGCATGTTTCTTACATGAATCATGCTGCTGAGTTGGGCGATCGTTTGATCGTTGCGGTTAATACTGATGAATCAGTAAAACGTTTGAAAGGTCCAGGTCGTCCTGTGAATCCAACTGATCGTCGTATGGCGGTATTGGCTGGCTTAGGTGCGGTTGATTGGGTTGTACCATTCTCTGAAGATACTCCTCAACGTTTAATCTCTGAGGTATTGCCAAGCATTCTTGTTAAAGGTGGTGATTACAAACCTGAAGAGATCGCTGGTGGTGCGGAAGTGATTGCTGCTGGTGGTGAAGTGAAAGTACTTAATTTTGAAGATGGTTGCTCTACCACTGAAATCATTAAAGCGATTAAAGGTGGCCGAGGCTAACCTTCGGTCTTTTAGCTTCTATGCTAGCTTTTGAATAGATAATAAAAATGCCGCTCAATGAGCGGCATTTTTGTAACTTAAGTAATTCTGAATTACTTACTTGCTACTTTTAGACCTGCGTTTACATCAACGATGTCTTGTTCGCTTAGCGTACCAACCGCTTGGCGAAGCTGAAGTACACTTAGGATATAGTTGTAACGAGCATCTGAAAGGTTTTTGTTCGCATCGTATAGACGACGAGTTGAATCTAGTACGTCAACGATAGTACGAGTACCCACATCAAAACCTGCTTCTGTCGCTTCTAGAGCTGATTGAGCAGAAACTACAGATTGTTCGTAAGCGCGTAGCGCACCGATCGAAGCACTGATGTTGTTGTTGAACGCACGTACGTCTTTTACAACGCTACGGTAAGTCGCTTCTAGATCTTCACTTGCTGCAACGTAGTTGTATTCAGCCTGTTTAGTCAATGAAGTTGTGTTGCCACCCGTGTATAGAGGTACAACTAAGTTCAAACCAATGTTTAGGTTGTCTTGGTCGTAATCTTGGGTGCTGTTTGATTGATCTGAAAGAGCGTAGCTACCATCTAGTGTTAAGCTTGGTAGGTGACCAGAGCTTGCTAGAGAGATGTTGTCTTTTGCTACGTCTTGAGAGATACGTGCAGCCAATAAGCTAAGGTTCTTTTGTTCTGCTTGTTCAACAAGCGCAACAGCAGACTCAGAAGATTTGCTTGCTGAGAAACGATCAGTATCTAGGATGCTTAGGTTAGAGTGTTCCTGACCTGTAATCTCACGTAGACCTTCGTAGCTATTCGTTAGGTCGTTCTCTGCAAGAACTTCATCAGCCAAAACGCCATCGTACTGAGCTTGCGCATCATGTACATCGGTGATTGCTGAAAGACCTACTTCAAAACGCTGTTTAGTTTGCTCTAGTTGACGAGCAACTGCTGCTTTCTCTGCACGAACAAATTCTAGGTTATCTTGAGCGCGAAGTACTTCGAAATATGCTGTCGCAACACGAAGAATCAAGGCTTGTTGTTCTGCCGCGTAAGCTGAATCAGATTGACGAGCGGTTTTCTCTGCCGTATCTAGTGTGATCCATGAAGAGCGCTGATAAAGCTCTTGGCTGAAGCCGATAGCAGCTCCCCAAGTGTTGTTATCAATGCTTGAATTACCAACACCTGATGTATCTCGATCACCACGATTAATGTCGTAGTTTGCTGTTAGGTTAATTTGTGGTAGCAAATCACTACGGCTTGACGTTACTGCTTCAAAAGCGGCATCGCGCTGCGCTGCTGAACGAAGAAGTTGTGGATCGTTCTGTTTTGCTTGGTCGTAAACTTCAGCTAGCGTATCAGCAAAAGCTGACGAACTCAGGCTGCCAATTGCTGCACTGATAAATAGTGGAAGCAGTTTTTTCATTTTCCTATTCCTGCCTTTTATGGAATTTTCTTTAAAAGAGTTTAACCCAGTTTGGTGGTAATTTACTCGAAACTTTGCACTTTTTTACAGTTAACTGTCCACTTGTGCAATATTTATTTTTTAAAACTTAACTTTAATTATAAATTTTATATAAAAAGTTGAACCTTATCCTTGGTAGTTAACTCGGACAATGAGTAAACTATAAAGATCACTTAGTGAGGTACCAAATGCAACAGTATGACAATCAACGACATGAGTTTACTCCGCAAGATGTGGAAATAGTCTCAAAAGAGACGCTGTTTCGTGGTTTTTTCAAAATGGTTAAGTACACATTTAAACATAGACTGTTTGAGGGCGGCTGGAGCCAACCAATAGAGCGTGAGATGTTTGAGCGTGGACATGCTGCTGCTTTGCTACCTTATGATCCTGTGCGTGACGAAGTTGTGATCGTCGAACAGATCCGTGTCGGTGCTCTAGAGCATGAGACCCCATGGCAATACGAAATTGTTGCTGGGATCATTGATACCGATGAATCACCACAAGATGTCGCTCGTCGTGAAGCGATGGAAGAAGCCGGGGTCGAAGTCGGATCTGTGTTGCCTATTACTTCGTATTACCCTTCATCTGGTGGTTGCTCAGAAAAGCTTGACGTCTTTGTTGGCTGTGTTGATGCAACGACAGCCAAAGGGGTACACGGATTGGACTACGAAGGTGAAGACATTCGCGTACAAGTGATGAGTCGTGAAACTGCTTATCAGTTGGTAAAAGACGGTGTGTTTGAAAATGGAGCCACGATCATTGCGCTACAGTGGCTACAATTGAACTACCAAGAATTACAGTCAGAGTGGATAGATTAACGTCATGCCAAATATAGCAGTCAAGAAACCGTATCATGTTGATCTTGCTGAATTGATGCGAGTTTACGAGACGAACTATGCCAAACTGAACGCTTTGTTACCGGTTGGGCATGAAGTTGGTGACGTTCGCTGTTACCAAGCCGTTAATATGGTGTATCAATTGACAGTGAATGAGGTCACAAAATACACCACATTAATAGATATATGTCAGAGTGACGC
Source organism: Vibrio sp. 10N.286.51.C3 (assembly GCF_003050065.1). Classification (NCBI taxonomy): domain Bacteria; kingdom Pseudomonadati; phylum Pseudomonadota; class Gammaproteobacteria; order Vibrionales; family Vibrionaceae; genus Vibrio; species Vibrio sp. 10N.286.51.C3. The sequence goes on from NZ_PIGC01000007.1 coordinate 133,352, forward strand.
GATGCCAGTGTTTCCTTTGCCAAAAATGTCTGTCAGGCTATATCACGACGCTCGAGTTGCAGAAGTGTGCGCTAGCGGGGATTTTTCAAGAGTCAAAGCGAAATATGACTATCCCAACACTAAGCTTCTGCAAAAGGACGAGAAATTTCAATTGAATAAATTTCTTGGGGAATGGTTAACGTTTTGTTTAAAAACGGGTATCAGCCGAACCCCAATTACCTTTTAATTGAGCCTATTTATCAACACTTTTAAAGTCTAAACAGTAACGTATCTGGATTTGTTATTTTGGAATTATCACACACTTCAAAATTTGATGAGAGCACTATTAAGCTTGTGCAGCTAACGGACACGCATTTGTTTGCGCCGAGCAATGGCAGCTTATTAAGCATCAACACTCAAGATAGCTTTCGTGCTGTAGTCGATGGCATTGTTAGTCAGGGTTTTGACTATCAAGCGATTTTAGCAACCGGTGATATCTCTCAAGATCACAGTGCTGAGTCGTACCAGAAATTTGAGTCAGGGATTCAACCTTTGGAAAAGTCATGCTATTGGCTGCCAGGGAACCATGACTTTAAGCCTAATATGGGCAGTGTTTTACCATCACCACAAATACAGTGTGTTGAGCATGTCTTGCTAGGCGATAACTGGCAGATGGTGATGCTAGACTCGCAGGTGGTTGGTGTGCCTCATGGTCGCCTTAGCGATCAACAGCTTGATCTGTTAGAACAAAAGCTGACGGAATTCCCTGAACGTAATACTTTGGTTCTATTGCATCACCATCCATTGCTGGTTGGCAGTGCATGGTTGGATCAGCATAACCTAAAAGACGCCGATCAATTTTGGGATGTGGTTCAACAGCACACCAATGTCAAAGCAGTATTGTGTGGTCACGTTCATCAAGACATGAATCGAGATCATTATGGTGTACAAGTCATGGCAACACCGTCGACTTGTGTGCAATTCAAACCTAACTCAGATGACTTCGCGGTAGATACTTTGTCTCCGGGCTGGAGAGAGATTGAATTACATCAAGACGGAACGGTCAGCACGCAAGTTCGTCGTTTGCCTCATGGGCAGTTCTTGCCTGATTTTGAAGCCGCTGGTTATTAATGAAGGTTGTTATTGATGTTAGGCTCTAATCAGCAAGCGACTAAGCCATCGCTGCTTCTCTATATTCACGGGTTTAACAGTTCATCACGTTCTCATAAAGCGAATGTGATGGCAGATTACTGTGCGGAGCATCGCGCTGATATTAAAGTCGTAACGCCTCAACTGCCGAGTTTCCCTAAGCAAGCGGCACTTCATTTGCAACAGCTGGTGGAGCAATACAAAGAGCAATATCAGATAGCGTTGGTCGGTAGCTCACTAGGTGGCTATCTTTCAACATGGCTGAATAGCCACTATGGTTTTAAAGCGGTGGTTGTAAACCCTGCAGTGAAGCCGTATGAGCTTCTTGCTGACTATTTAGGTGAACAAGTAAACCCATACACAGATGAACGATATGTACTGGAAACAAAACATATTGATGAACTGAAGGCGTTAGAGGTTTCGGCTATCGCTAAGCCGAGCGACTTCTGGTTACTTCAGCAAACGGAAGACGAAGTTCTGGATTACCGACAAGCGGTAGAGAAGTACCAAGGTGCAACACAGACAGTAGAAGAGGGCGGGGATCATAGCTTTGTTGATTTTGAACGCTACCCACAACAAATCATCACCTTTCTAAATCTTTAATCTGTTCCACCAACCAAGTGATTTTCTCTTGTTTGCCTGTTATTTCATCTATCAATGGTGAAATATCATAGTTTGATGTCTTAGTTTTTGAACTAGCTTGACATCATTACTCAGCTTCCAGACTATATTCCCCAATACTTCGCTCGTTCGCTCTACTATGACGGTTCATAGTAATGATTCTGCTTTAGTGAAACTGGAGCCAGCGAACTGACGCAAACTTTTTGAGTAAACTCCGTATTATGACTGAACAATATAATGCAAAAGACCTCGAGGTACTTGAAGGTCTCGATCCTGTGCGACACCGCCCAGGAATGTATACCGAGACAGAAAGACCTAACCACCTTGCCCAAGAAGTCATTGATAACTCGGTCGATGAAGCATTAGCGGGACACGCTAAGAAAATCAAAGTTGTGCTTCATGCAGACCAATCGTTAGAAGTTACCGATGACGGCCGTGGTATGCCTGTCGATATTCACCCAGAAAAAGGGATCTCAGGTGTTGAGCTGATTTTAACAAAGCTCCACTCTGGTGGTAAATTCTCGAACAACAACTACAAGTTCTCTGGTGGTCTGCACGGTGTAGGTATCTCGGTAGTAAACGCGCTGTCAAAACGTGTTGAAGTGACCGTACGCCGAGAAGGTCAGGTTCACGAGATCGCACTTGAAGGCGGTCATGCAGTAACAGAGCTTACTGTAACGGGCACTTGTGGTCATCGTAACAGTGGTACATCAGTACATTTCTGGCCTGATCCTAAGTACTTTGATAGCCCTAAATTCTCGACACTTCGTTTGATTAACAATCTACGTGCAAAAGCAGTGCTTTGCCCAGGTTTAGAAATTACCTTTATCGACAAAGTCGGTGGCGAAGAGCATAAATGGTTCTATGAAGATGGCCTAAAAGATTACCTTTCCGAAGGCGTGAAAGGTTATACCTTGCTGCCTGAAGAACCTTATGTTGGCGAATTCGTTGCTGAAACCGAAATGGCAAACTGGGCGATCATCTGGCAGCCAGAAGGCGGTGATATGATCACCGAGAGTTATGTGAACTTAGTACCGACTAAACAAGGTGGTACACACGTAAACGGTCTTCGCCAAGGTTTGCTTGATGCAATGCGTGAGTTCTGTGAATTCCGGAACTTGTTACCACGCGGCGTTAAGCTAACTGGCGACGATATTTTCGATCGCTGTTCGTACGTACTATCGGTGAAGATGCAAGATCCGCAGTTTGCAGGTCAAACAAAAGAACGCTTGTCTTCGCGTCAAACCGCTGCGTTTGTTTCTGGTGTGGTAAAAGATGCCTTTAGCCTGTGGCTGAACGAAAAGCCACAACTGGCAGAACAGTTGGCAGAAGCTTGTATTGCGAATGCCCACCGCCGTATGCGCGCAAGCAAAAAGGTTGTGCGTAAGAAAATCGCCTCAGGCCCAGCACTGCCGGGTAAGCTAACGGATTGTTCGGTTCAAGATTTAAGCCGTACTGAAATCTTCTTCGTGGAAGGGGACTCGGCGGGTGGTTCTGCTAAACAAGCGCGTGACCGTGAGTTCCAAGCGGTGATGCCACTTCGCGGTAAGATCCTAAATACGTGGGAAGTGTCGGCAGACCAAGTATTGGCTTCGCAAGAAGTGCACGATATCTCGGTAGCTCTGGGTATCGACCCGGACAACGATGACTTATCAGGCCTGCGTTACGGTAAGATCTGTATTCTTGCCGATGCGGACTCGGATGGTCTTCATATCGCGACACTGTTATGTGCATTGTTTACTCGCCATTTCCATGCTTTGGTTGAAGCGGGCCATATCTATGTGGCAATGCCTCCTCTGTATCGTATCGATTGCGGTAAAGAAGTGTTCTACGCACTCGATGACGCAGAGAAAGACGGTGTGCTTGAGCGACTATCGCAGAAGAAAGCCAAGATCAACGTGCAACGATTCAAAGGTCTGGGTGAAATGAACCCACTTCAGTTGCGTGAAACCACCATGGATCCAAACACTCGTCGCCTTGTTCAGTTAACGATTGATGACAGCGAAGCGACTAACGAGATGATGGACATGCTGCTTGGTAAGAAACGTGCAGATGATCGCCGTACATGGCTACAGACTAACGGTGATATGGCCGAGGTATAATGGATGTCTAACGAAATTACATATGATGGTGTTGAACAGCTGCCAATGCGCAAGTTCACCGAAGATGCCTACTTAAATTACTCAATGTACGTGATCATGGATCGTGCATTGCCGTATATCGGTGACGGCTTGAAGCCAGTACAGCGTCGTATTATCTATGCGATGTCTGAGCTGGGGTTATCGGCTGCATCGAAATACAAAAAATCAGCACGTACCGTTGGTGACGTATTAGGTAAGTATCACCCACACGGTGACTCTGCTTGTTACGAAGCGATGGTATTGATGGCGCAGCCGTTCTCTTACCGCTACCCATTGGTAGATGGTCAAGGTAACTGGGGGGCACCTGATGATCCGAAATCGTTCGCTGCAATGCGTTATACCGAAGCAAAACTGTCTAAGTTTGCTGAAGTTCTGCTGGGCGAGTTAGGTCAAGGCACTGTTGACTGGCAACCAAACTTTGATGGCACGATGAAAGAGCCTCAAATGTTGCCTGCTCGTCTTCCACATATCCTGCTTAACGGTATCACGGGTATCGCGGTAGGTATGGCGACCGATATTCCACCACACAACGTGCGTGAAGTCGCTAATGCAGCCATTCACCTAATTGATACGCCTAAGTCTGAGCTTTCAGATGTGATGGGTTTCATTCAAGGTCCAGATTACCCGACAGAAGCTGAGATTATCTCTCCGAAATCGGATATCGAAAAGATCTACCGTACTGGACGTGGTAGCATCAAGATGCGCGCGGTTTGGCACAAGGAAGGTTCTGATATTGTTATCACGGCTTTACCTCATCAAGTGTCAGGTGCAAAGTTACTTGAGCAAATTGCTAACCAGATGCGCGCTAAGAAGCTGCCAATGGTTGACGACTTGCGCGATGAATCTGATCACGAGAACCCAACGCGTATCGTTGTCGTTCCTCGTTCGAATCGTATCGATTGTGATCAATTGATGAGTCACCTGTTTGCGTCGACGGATCTAGAGAAAAACTTCCGCGTTAACTTGAACATGATTGGTTTAGATAACCGTCCTCAGGTTAAAGGCTTAGTTCAAATCCTGAAAGAGTGGATCGAGTTCCGCCGCACAACAGTTCGTCGTCGTTTGCAGTACCGTTTAGATAAAGTACTGGCACGTTTGCACATCTTAGAAGGCTTACTTGCTGCTTATCTTAATATCGATGAAGTGATTGAGATCATTCGTACAGAAGACGAACCATGTCCTGTCCTTATGAGCCGTTTCAACATTTCTGAAGTTCAAGCTAATGCGATTCTTGATATTAAACTTCGTAACTTAGCTAAGTTAGAAGAGTTTAAAATCCGAGCTGAGCAAGAAGAGCTTGAAGCTGAACGTGAAAAGCTTGAAAAGCTACTCGGTTCAGAGCGTCGCTTGAATACGCTGATCAAGAAAGAAATCCAAGCAGATGCGGATAAATACGGCGATGATCGTCGTTCACCTCTGATTGAGCGTGCTGAAGCGAAAGCGCTAACAGAGCGTGACTTAGTACCAAGCGAACCAATCACAGTTGTGTTGTCTGAAAAAGGTTGGATTCGTCATGCCAAAGGGCATGAGGTTGATGCTGAAGGCTTGAACTATAAATCAGGTGATAAATTCCTAGCGAGCGCTAAGGGTAAGAGTAATCAACAAGCGGTGTTCCTTGGCAGTGATGGCCGAAGCTACTCCCTTGAATCACACTCATTACCGTCGGCACGTAGCCAAGGTGAGCCAATTACAGGCCGCTTGAACGTCAGCCCAGGTACTTCTATTCGCCAAGTGGTGATGGGAGAGAATGAGCAATTATGGTTAGTCGGTTCTGATGCAGGTTATGGCTTTGTTTGTAAGGGTAGCGACCTGCTATCTAAGAACAAGAGCGGTAAAGCGTTGGTTAACTTGCCACAAGCTTCTGAAGTGATGATGCCAAGTCCGATTGCTGATTTAGATAGTAACCAGATTCTGGCGATTACTAACCAAGGCCGTATGTTGTTGTTCCCTATTAAAGACCTACCTCAGTTGAGCAAGGGTAAAGGCAACAAGATCATCAACATCCCTTCGGCGAAAGCAAAAGAGCGTGAAGAGTTTGTCTCGCACTTGATGGCTATCCCAGAGAATGCGACGCTGACTATCTACGCCGGTAAACGCAAGCTTGGCTTGAAGCCTGCTGACCTTGAAAACTTCCGTGGTGAACGTGGTCGCCGTGGTGGCCTACTACCAAGAGGTTTACAGCGAGTGACTCGCATCGATATCGAAGAGCCAAGTGAATCGTAGAGATACCTGATACTATCTTTAGATAAAAGAAAACCCAGCCTGTGAGCTGGGTTTTTTGTATTTGTTTATTAGCAGCTTAAATCTAGCAGCTTGAACCACTGCTAACAGCGTTTGTTCTACAGGCGAGTATCTTCAGCAATTGTCACTTTGAGGGTTTTGTTTTCACCTTGGCGTAAGATTCCCACATCAATCTCGGTACCTGGACGCAAATCAGTAACAGTATCCATCACACTCTGACGACCATTTACCTGGTTATTATTGATACTTACAATAATGTCTTGAGCTTCAAAACCGGCATCCGCAGCGGGGCCATTTGGATCGATACCTAACACAACAATACCGCCGATATTCTTAGTACCCAACATGCGTGAGGTGACAGAGTTGATGTCTTGTCCATCGATACCGATATAACCACGAATTACACGGCCATCGGCGATGATCTTCTCCATGATTTTATTAGCAAGCGGATAGGGGATAGCGAATGAGATCCCATAGGTTTCCATGTCGGTAGCTTGTTGGAAAGAGGCGGTATTGATACCGACTAGCTCACCTTGTGAATTCACCAGTGCACCACCTGAGTTACCTTCATTGATTGCTGCATCGGTCTGGATAAAGGCTTGATGACCATCAGCACTGATCGAAGAGCGGCCAGTTGCAGAGATGATACCAAAGGTTGTTGTTTGACCTAGGTTATATGGATTACCTATCGCCAGTACCACATCACCAACATTGGCTTTGTAGCTTGGGTTTAATGGGATTACTGGTAGGTTGTCACCGCTGACTCTCAGTATCGCGATATCGGTGCGTTTGTCTGAGCCGACAAGTTGCGCTGCTGCTACTCGGCCATCTTGAAGGGCCACAACTATTTGGTCTGCTTGAGCCACAACATGGAAGTTGGTAATGATGTAGCCTTTCTCGCTAACAATCACCCCAGACCCCAAACCTTGAGTCAGTAGCTTGTTACGATCATCTTCGGCGTATTTACGGCTATAAATATTAACCACGGCAGGTGCCGCGCGGCGTACTGCTTGATTGAATGAAATCTGAAGAGAGCCAATATTGTCGACTTTAGGGTTAGTGACATCTGCAACAATAGCTGGTCTTAAGCTTGGAAAAGCGAGAAGAATCAGAGCCGCTGAAACGAGTCCAAGGGAAATAGAACGAAATAGAAAGGACAGCATGTTTCCCTCTTCAACAAGTAAGGTGTGAAGCCTCCGTAGATGGATGACTGACTTGATTACTAGTGAAGCATAGCATTTTGATTCATCTAAAGAAAAGGGAGACTGAGTAAGTTTAAAGCAAACTTACCGAGCCTCCCTGTTATTACGTTGACGTATGACTATCTAATAACGAGGTAGATAGTTCTGTCGCCACGTTGGATATTTAGCGCTAGTACGCCCGGCTGTTTCTCAAGAATATCTCTAAATTCAGCAAGGTTCTTAACGGTTTGGCGATTGACGCCAATAATGATGTCGTCTTTGAGAAGTTGATAAGCTTCTGCTGGTGAGCCTTGAGCCACACTTGACACTTTCACGCCCGTTGCTGAGTCGCTGTCTGTTGTGTTGGTGAGCTCTGCACCAGCTAAGCCTTCATGCAGTTTTTCAGCTTGTGTCTTGCTGTTGGTTGATTCACCCAGAGTCACATCAAAGGTTTTGTTCTTGCCGTCGCGAACCACGCCCAGTTCGATTTCTTTACCTGCACCGAGTGTAGCGACTTTAGCTCTTAATTCACTGAAAGTATCAATACGTTTACCATTAATAGAGACAATAATGTCACCCGCTTTCAGGCCTGCATCATCGGCTGCACTGTCCGGCACGACTTGGCTAACGAAGGCGCCTTTACTTGATTCATAACCGAGTGCTTCTGCTAGTTCTGAGGTGATCTCTCCACCTTGAACGCCCAGCATGCCGCGTTTTACTTCACCGAAATCGAGAATTTGTTCTGTCAGGTTTTTCATCATATTGGATGGGATTGCAAAGCCGATACCGACATTACCTCCGTTAGGGCCAAGAATGGCAGTATTGATACCAATCAGTTCACCGTTGAGGTTAACTAGCGCACCACCAGAGTTACCGCTGTTGATTGCCGCATCGGTCTGAATGAAGTTCTCAAAGTTCTCTAGATTCAGGCCGCTACGACCAAGCGCAGAAACAATACCTGATGTCACGGTTTGACCAAGTCCAAATGGGTTACCAATTGCGACACTAAAATCACCAACTCTTAACTTGTCTGAGTCTGCCACTTTTATCTGAGTAAGGTTCTTGGCTTCTTCTAGTTTAAGCAGCGCGATATCCGACATCTGGTCGCCACCGATAAGTTCGGCATCGTATTCTCGACCATCATGAAGTTTTACTTTGATATCGTCAGCACCATTAATCACATGGTAGTTAGTCACGATATGGCCTTTCTTGGCATCAATGATCACACCAGAGCCTAATCCGCGGAATGGGCGCTCTCGTGTTTGTTCTGGACCAAAAAAGAATTGGAATTGTTCAGGGATTTGCTGGCGTTGTACCTGTTTGCCTTCTACGGCAATACTAACCACAGCGGGGGTCACTTGTTCAAGCATAGGCGCGAGGCTTGGTAATTGTTCATTACCCACACTTAATGGTAGTGCGGCCGTTGCTTGAATGGGGGTGATGATTGAACTTAAGCTTAAAGTCAGTACTGATAAAGCAAGCAAAGGTTTTTTCATCATAAACTCCTCTCTAGTTAAGGTCTTACCCCTCTCACTACGTGTAATAAGTATGAGAAGTTTCAAATGACCTGAGTGAAAGTTATGACTCAAAAACCTTTGTAAAGTTCACAGAAGTGTTAAATGTTTATGATGCTTTTGCTGTCACTACATCAGGAGCATCAATGATCTCTTTCTTCTGTTCTGTAAATAAACCGGTTGCGCCATTCGCGTAATCTTTCGGTTGTTCCTCAAGTGTCGCTTCTTTAATTGAAGGCTTATCTTGTGATTTGTCCGAATGAGCGGCGGCTGTTTTTACAAACGGGTTGTCTTGCTCTGGCAGGTTAGGAATCAGCTCTGAGCTTGTTTTTTCCATGTGTTGGTACAGTTTCGTGTAGTCCTTACCTAAGGTGTCCAACATTTCTGCTGATTTCGCAAAGTGGTCAGCCAGCTCTTGTCGCTGCTGTTCTAGGGCAAACTTTGCGCTATCTAATTCTTTCTGTACGTTCTTTTGTTTTTTGTATTCAGGTGTCATAAGACGAGAAATGGCGACCCCTAAAATAACTCCGACTAGTAAACCGGCAACGGCATACATCCAAGGCATAACAGCTCCTTATTATTGTTTTTTAACATGTTTGTTACTGCTTAGTTACACGTGATACGGCTCCATGGTACTATGAGAAAGCCGCAGTATAAAGAGAAATGCGTGTGCGCTAGTTAGCAGTTTGATGCTGCATTATTCACCACGTTACGTTATTTCTCGTACTGTTTGGGCTCATTTTTATTTGCTGTCTGATATCGCTTTCATTGTGGAAATGTCGTCATGAATCCCATTAAAAAATACGAACAAGATATAAAAGAACATGGATTTCAAAGAGATCCAGCACAAGAGCAAGCAGTTAAGTCTTTAGATGAACTCTTTCATCAATTCCAAGATTACATGAATACGCCTATTCCTCAACTAACTCGATTCCAGAAATTATTGGGCAAAAAACCAGAATTGCCACAGCCACCGAAAGGTCTCTATTTCTGGGGAGGCGTAGGGCGCGGTAAAACTTATCTAATGGATACGTTCTACGACGCCTTACCGACCACTAAAAAAATGCGGGTTCACTTTCATCGCTTTATGTATCGAGTTCATGATGAACTAAAGGCGCTAGGTAATGTTAGCGATCCATTGCCTTTAGTGGCAGACAAGTTGAAGGAAGAAGCGGACATTATCTGTTTCGACGAATTCTTTGTTTCAGACATCACTGATGCGATGATCCTAGGAACTTTGTTCCAAGAGTTGTTCGCTCGCAACGTTATCTTGGTCGCGACCTCTAATATTCCCCCTGCGGATCTATATCGTAACGGGTTACAGAGAGCGCGTTTCTTACCTGCCATTAAGCTTATTCAAGACAACTGCCACATTCTTAATGTTGATAGCGGTATTGATTATCGTCTGCGTACTTTAGAGCAAGCAGAGATTTACCATTACCCGCTAGATAGCCAAGCGAATATCAATCTCGAAAAGTATTACGCTCAGCTCGTAGGTGAAGATAAAGAGAAGCTTAAGCAGATTGAGGTTAATCACCGTCAATTAGAAGTAGTCGAAGCGAGTGATGGGGTGTTGCATGGTACTTTTGCTCAGCTTTGTCAGTCGGCTCGTAGCCAGAACGACTATATTGAGTTGTCTCGGGTTTATCACACGGTTCTATTGGCGGATGTATTGCAAATGGGGGCGACTTCAGATGATGCTGCAAGGCGCTTCATTGCATTAGTTGATGAGTTCTATGAGCGCAATGTGAAACTGATTATTTCAGCGCAAGTGGAGCTAGAAAAGCTATACACCCATGGTCAGCTAGAGTTTGAATTTAAACGTTGTCAATCGCGCTTAATTGAAATGCAGAGCCATGAATATTTGGCAAAAGAACACTTAAGTTAGCTTTGATTATCTCGAATAAGAAATAGAATTAAAAAAATCGTGATTTTGTTCAAAAAGAGGTGATTTTTTCTTCGCTCTTCTCTATAATCCTGCGACCTACCGTTACTGCGGGCCTCTAGCGATGAGTAAAATCACGTTATGCCAAGAGTTTTCCAACACTCGAAGGGGTGATGAATGGTAACTCTTAGACAGTGGGAATACGCGAGTATTCCTTAAGTGTAAATTTTTTAAATAGGTAATTATTAGCATGAAAACTTTCGTTGCTAAACCAGAAACTGTAAAACGCGACTGGTATGTTGTAGACGCTGAAGGCAAAACTCTTGGCCGTCTAGCAAGTGAAATCGCTTCTCGCCTACGCGGCAAGCACAAAGCAGAATACACTCCTCACGTAGACACTGGTGATTACATCATCGTTGTTAACGCTGAGAAAGTTGCTGTAACTGGTAACAAAGCTAAGGGTAAGGTTTACTACCGTCACTCTGAGTTCCCAGGTGGTCTTAAAACTATCACTTTTGAAAAGCTAATTGCTAAGAAACCAGAAATGGTTCTAGAACTAGCAGTTAAAGGTATGCTTCCACGTGGTCCTCTAGGCCGCGCGATGTACCGTAAGCTTAAAGTGTACGCTGGTACTGAGCACAACCATGTTGCTCAACAGCCACAAGTACTAGACATCTAAGGGGATTATGAAAATGGCAGAGAATCAATACTACGGCACTGGTCGTCGCAAAAGCTCAGCAGCTCGTGTTTTCATCAAACCAGGCTCTGGTGAGATCGTAATCAACAAGCGTAGCCTTGATGTTTACTTCGGTCGTCCAACTTCTCGTATGGTTGTTAAGCAACCTCTTGAGCTAGTTGAACTAACTGAGAAACTTGACCTTTACATCACTGTTTCTGGTGGTGGTATTTCTGGTCAAGCTGGCGCAATCCGCCACGGTATCACTCGCGCTCTTATGGAGTACGATGAAACTCTACGTCCTGCTCTACGTGCAGCTGGCTACGTTACTCGTGACGCTCGTTGCGTTGAACGTAAGAAAGTTGGTCTACGTAAAGCACGTCGTAAACCTCAATTCTCTAAGCGTTAATTTTTCTTTACGAAAAAGTACACGCTCCCAGTTTTACGACTGGAATTGTGGTTCAAAGCTCGGCTATATGCCGAGCTTTTTGTTTTTATACCCCCTCTAAACGCTTCCTCTCCCTCGTTTTATTCCCAAATTCTTATATTTTGAAAGCTTTTGTAACCCAATGTGCGCTTTGCCTCATGATTGTTACAAAAAGGTAGCTTTATCTTGTCAAAAAGTAGGGTTTTATTTATCATTTGCCGTCAATAAATAGAACTAAATACATATTTTGTTAGCCATGCTCTTTAATCGGAATTATTTCAATCCATAAGGAGCAAATGGGAGAATGTTTGGATGAGCAACGCGCCTTTAAATAACGGTCGCAGGCGTTTCTTAACCGCAACAACAGCCGTTGTTGGTGGTTTAGGAGCAGCTGCTGTAGCCGTGCCTTTTATTAAATCATGGAATCCGAGTGCCAAGGCGAAAGCTGCGGGCGCACCGGTGGAAGTGGAAGTCAGTAAGTTAGAGCCGGGACAAATGGTTCGTGTCGAGTGGCAAGGTAAACCTGTATGGGTTGTACGCCGTGCTGAGTCGGTACTAGAGAACCTAAAAGCGATCGGTGGTCAACTTCGTGACCCTCAATCTGAAGCTGAACAACAACCTGAATACGCGCAGAACGAGTTCCGTTCAATTAAGCCTGAATTCTTCGTTGCTGTTGGTTTCTGTACGCACTTAGGTTGTTCTCCAACTTACCTGCCGGATTCTTTTGCAGAGCAAGTTCAGGGTGTTAAGTCTGGTTTCTTCTGTCCTTGTCATGGTTCAAAGTTTGATATGGCAGGTCGAGTATTCCAAGGCGTACCAGCGCCATTGAATCTTGTTGTACCAAAGCATATGTATTTGAGTGACACTAAGATCATGATCGGTGTGGACGAGGGAGACGCGTAATGCAAGGATTGCTTGATTGGGTAGAGAAACGTCTACCCGCGATGAATGCTTATAAAAAGCATTTATCTGAATACCCAATGCCTAAGAACTTTAACTTTTGGTACCTTTTCGGTTCTTTAGCAATGTTGGTACTGGTTAACCAAATTCTTACGGGTATTTGGCTAACAATGAACTACGTACCGTCAGGTGAGGGTGCATTTGCTTCTGTTGAATACATCATGCGTGATGTGGAATACGGTTGGTTACTGCGTTACATGCACTCAACGGGTGCTTCGGCATTCTTCGTTGTTATCTACCTGCATATGTTCCGTGGCCTAATCTACGGTTCTTACCAAAAACCTCGTGAGCTACTTTGGATCTTCGGTATGTTGATCTTCTTAGTGCTTATGGCTGAGGCTTTCATGGGTTACCTACTACCATGGGGTCAAATGTCTTACTGGGGTGCTCAGGTAATCATTTCTTTGTTTGGTGCGATTCCTGTTATTGGTGATGACCTAACGCTTTGGATCCGTGGTGACTATATCATATCTGGTGCAACGCTGAACCGTTTCTTCGCACTGCACGTTATCGCTCTACCAATCGTACTTCTGCTACTTATCGTACTTCACGTACTAGCACTGCACGAAGTGGGTTCGAACAACCCAGATGGTATCGAGACTAAGCTTCCTAAAGGTACAATGGGCGACGATTACAAAACTCAGTTCCCATTCCATAAGGATTACACTAAGAAATACGACATCATCGACTCTATTCCTTTCCACCCATACGGGACGGTGAAAGACATGGTAGGTGTTGCTGGTTTCCTATTCTTGTTCTGTTACGTGCTGTTCTTTAACCCAGAAATGGGTGGATACTTCCTTGAGCCGCCTAACTTTGAAGCCGCGAATCCGCTGAAAACACCTGAGCATATTGCTCCAGTTTGGTACTTCACGCCGTTCTACGCTGTACTTCGTGCTGTTCCTGATAAGCTGCTAGGTGTAGTAGCAATGGGTGCATCTATTGTTGTGTTATTCCTATTGCCATGGTTCGACCGTTGTAAAGTGCGCTCTTACCGTTACCGTAGCAAACTGCATTTGATTAACATCATCCAATTCACAATAAGCTTTATTGCGCTTGGTGTACTTGGTGCGCTTCCAGCAACGCCAACATACACGCTACTGGCTCAAATCTTTAGCTTAGGTTATTTCATGTTCTTCGTTCTACTGTGGTTCTACAGTAAAAATGAAGCGACGAAACCATTACCAGAAAGGGTGACATTCAAATGAAAAAGTGGATTGTAATTTTATTTGCTATGTTGCCGTCATTGGCGATGGCAGCGGGTGCAAACGTACCATTAGACAAAGCGAACAATGACTTAACAGACAAAGCTTCATTGCAAAATGGCGCTAAGATGTTCATGAACTACTGTTTCGCTTGTCACTCAACGCAGTACCAGCGTTATGAACGTGTTGCGAATGATTTAGAGATCCCTGTTGAGCTAATGAAGGAAAACCTGATTTTCGACCCAGAGGCGAAAATTGGTAGCTTGATGGTTAACGCTATGCCTTCTGAGCAAGCGGCAAGTTGGTTTGGTGCTCCGCCACCTGACCTAACTTTGGTTGCTCGTGTTCGTGGCGCAGATTGGCTGTACACTTACCTTCGTACATTCTATGAAGATCCGTCTCGTCCGTTTGGCGTGAACAACATTGTTTTCCCAAGTGTAGGTATGCCGCACGTTCTTGAAGAGCTACAAGGTATCCCAACACCAATCTACGATACGCATATGGTAGATGGCGAGGAAGTGACGGTTGTTGTTGGTACTGAAACTGACGGTTCTGGTGAACTAAGTGCTGGTGAATACGACGAAGCGGTTCGTGACCTTGTTAACTTTTTGGTTTACTCGGGCGACCCAGTTCAACTTGAGCGTCACGCTATGGGTTGGTGGGTAATGGCCTTCTTAGTAATATTCACTATCATCGTGATTTTGCTGAAGAAAGAGTATTGGCGTGATGTGCACTAATTGTGCTATAATACCGTGCTAATTCCCAAATTATGTTAATGTTCAATGGAGGCTTTAGGCCTCCATTGTTTTTATTTAAAGTGTACTGGAGGGCTCCATGGCTGTAGCTGCCAATAAACGTTCTGTAATGACTCTTTTCTCAAGTGCTTCTGATATGTATAGCCATCAGGTGCGCATCGTTCTTGCTGAAAAAGGCGTAAGTGTTGAAGTTGAGTTGGTTGATGAAAAAAATCTACCAGCAGAGCTTGTTGAACTGAACCCGTACAAATCAGTACCTACTCTTGTTGATCGTGAGCTTGCTCTATATGACTCAAAGATCATCATGGAATACCTAGATGAGCGTTTCCCTCATCCACCATTGATGCCTGTATACCCGGTTGCTCGTGGTAACAGTCGTCTAATGATGTACCGCATTGAGCGTAACTGGTATTCAGTTGCAGAGAAGATCGTTAAAGGCAATGCTGAAGAATCTGAAGCAGCTCGCGTTAAACTGCGCAACGACCTACTGACTCTTGCTCCTATCTTCGCTGAGTATGAATACTTCATGAGCGAAGAGTTTAGCCTAATTGATTGTTACCTAGCTCCGCTACTATGGCGTTTACCTGAGCTTGGTATCGAACTAATTGGTCCTGGTTCTAAAGAGCTTAAGATTTACATGAACCGCGTATTCGAACGTGATTCATTCCTAGCTTCTCTAACTGAAGCTGAGCGTGAGATGCGACTTGTTCGCTAAGCGTTTATGGATATTTCTAATATGACTCCACGCCGACCATATATGCTTCGTGCATTTTATGAATGGCTGGTTGATAACGAATTAACTCCACACCTTGTTGTTGAAGCAACATTGCCGGGTGTGCGAGTTCCAGAAGAGTTTGTTCAAGATGGTCAGATCATTCTGAACATCGCGCCTCGTGCGGTTGGACAACTTGAACTGGGTAACGAAGCTGTGACGTTTAGTGCTCGCTTTAGTGGTCGTCCACACTCTGTGATCGTTCCGCTTTACGCAGTACAAGCGATTTATGCTCGTGAAAATGGTGCTGGTACCATGTTTGAACCTGAAGAGGCTTACATGGAAGCGTTTGAAGAAGGGATTGAAGAAAGTCCTTTTGAAGAACCAGAAAAAGGCCCATCTTTGAGCGTAGCAACGGCAGACGTAGATGCTGAAGAGCCTGACTCAGATCCTGAGCCACCTCGTCCAGCGAAAGGTCGCCCAAGCCTTCGTGTTATCAAATAACGTTAGTTAAATAACGAATCAAATAAAAAAGCAGCGACTCGTCGCTGCTTTTTCTTTTCTGGTAAATAGCATTTAATTGACTGACTTAAGGCTAGTTAACAGCCGTCTCTTCTTCACCATATTCAAATGCTCGAATGACCTGCTTTACGCCAGATATGTTACGCGCAACTTCTGTTGCGATATCAGCATGCTCTCGAGTGACCAGTCCAAGCAGGAATACTTCTGAGTCCTCAGTAATTACTTTTACTTTGATGCCGTTAAGCTCAGCATTAGCAAGCAGAGCTGACTTCACCTTAGTCGTAATCCAGCTGTCTTTGCTAATCGCGCTAACCGATAATGGCTCTTTCACTCGAATCTGGTTATGTATGCTTTCGACACCGGTTACTTCTTTGGCTTGGCTCTCAAAAGCACGACGTTCAGCGTCTGTTTTTGCTTGCCCCATTAACACCACAGAGCCGCGGTAAGAACTTGCAGTGACACGCACGCTACCACGGTAGGGTTGTTTATTAGTGATAGCTGCAACTTCAAATTCGATATTGTTGTCGTTCCAAATTTCTTTGGTGGTTCGCGTGTCAGTGACTAGATTTGCTGTGGTTGCCGCACCAGCAATGAAAATGCCAGCACAGCCAGACAGAGACAGTGTAAGTAGCGAAACACTAATCAGCTTAAACAGCCTCATAGAGGTTAATGATTTCATTGTGATGCTCCGTATATCACTCTTCGTGAGCAGGGAAGAGTACTTGATCGATTAGGTCACATAGGCAGTGTAGCGTCACCATATGTACTTCATGAATGCGCGCTGTACGGTGTGAAGGAATACGAATTTCTACATCGTGTTCACCAAGCAGACCTGCCATCTCGCCACCATCTTTACCGGTAAAGGCAATGATTGTCATGTCGCGCGTTACCGCCGCTTCCATTGCCTTGATGATATTCTTGCTGTTACCGCTAGTCGAGATAGCCAACAGAATATCGCCAGTTTGACCAAACGCACGCACTTGCTTAGAGAAGATCTCTTCATAGTGGTAGTCGTTAGCCACAGCTGTGAGCGTAGTGTTGTCTGCTGTGAGTGCCATCGCTGGAAGGCTAGGGCGCTCTGTTTCAAATCGGTTGAGTAGGCACGATACAAATTGCTGAGCATTCGACGCTGAACCACCATTACCACAACAAAGAATTTTGTTTCCGTTAAGCAAGGTCGCAACCATTGCTTGAGCGGCATGCGTGATTGCGTCAGGCAGAGCTTCTGCAGCCGCAATTTGGATTTGAATACTTTCTGTGAAACTTTCTTTAATGCTGTCTAGCATGTTTATCCTTGGGTAATCGCGTTTTGAATCCAGTCTATATTGTCATTCGGCCCTTCAATGGCAACAATATCAAACCTGAAATCTGTAGAGTGCACCGACAAGCCTTGCTGCATCAGCCAAACATTGGCTGTTTTGAGTAGCTTCTGTGACTTCTTGGCAGTCACCATTTCAGCGGCATGTCCGTAGCGGGTTTGCTTGCGGTATTTTACTTCAGCAAACACAACCGTATTGTTATGGCGCATTATAAGATCAATCTCACCACATTTTGCTATGAAGTTTTGTTCTATTAACGATAAACCGTGGTTAATCAGATAAGATTTTGCCACGGTCTCGTATTTATCACCCACTTGTTTGTGGGTGATTGTTGGTTTGGATAGGAAATTTCGACTAAAAAGCCCCATGCTCCGCCCAGCTGATTTCACGTTGAACCACACAGTTGTTATCGATGGTTAACACGCCGGTTTCACCTGGAATGCTGTAACCCTGTACGGCTTTCATCTGTGGCAGTGCATCCATTAGGTAGTATGCATCCATTCCCAGTGCTTGCAGACGCTTTTGGCCGTTTGAGTGTGCAGGCCATAGGTCGTTGAGCTCTTGATTAAGCTCGTTTTTATTCTCAACCAATAGTGGGATATCGCTGTAGAACACACCGGTTAGGTCTTCATACTGCTTATCACCGCTGTTGCTGCGTGAGTTTGAGAATAGAGCTGGTTGGCTTGCATCTGGGTTGATTGCAACTTCAATGAAGGGCTTGATGAGCGTTAGCTCTGAGTTCTTAGCCACAATGTAGACAGAATCGATATCACGACGGCTGCGTGGCTCAGTTTCAAGGTCTAGGTTAAGTAGTCCATCCATTTGAGCGATACGCTGTTGGCTCTCTTGCAAGCCGAATACCTGATTCACATTGCGTTGTAGTTGGCGTTTGTCAGAGAACAAGCTGATAGCAACATCGTTGCTGCTGTATTTTTTCCACTCTTCTTTAAACGCTTGCTCAACACGCTCACCTAAGCGTCCTCTTGGCGCAAGGATAAGCGGGTACTTGTAACCTTGAGTAAATAGGTGTTTCGCTGCCTGAGCGACTTCTTGCTCTGGCGATAGAGCGAGATAACAAATATTGGTATCAGGTTCTAGTTGCGTTGGAATGTTCAGAGCTAAAGCTGGAATCGAGTTCTCGTGGTTTTTCTGCGCTTGCTGAAGCTTAGTGATGTTGCTCTTAATCAGCGGGCCAACGATGAAATCAACGTTGTTCTCTTCCAGTGTCGCTTTAATCTCAGCCGCACTTTGCAGGTTGGTATCCATTACCGTCAGCGTTGCATCTTCTTCGCGCTCTTTGTCATTCATCATCGCAAAGATGAAACCGTCACGTACAAGTTGTGCTTGCTTGCCGTACTTGCCGGTTAGAGGCAGTAATAGTGCAGTGCTGGTTGGCTTGCTGATCTCTAGCGCTAAGATGTCCGTGATCGCCTGAGGTGTATATGTCGCTGCTGGGTGCTGAGGATTCTCAGCTAGCCAATCAGACAGGGTTTCCTGTAGGTTTGGAAGGTTCGAGTTCAGCGTCTTCATGTAAATCGCCAGCTGTAACCAACCTTCAAGAACGTCTTCCGTAGGCGACGTCTTAAGCTCTAGAATCTCATATTGAGAGTAGCTATTTAGGTTCTGCCAAATACGGTCAGCAGCTTGCTGTTGGAGCTCGTCGTCAGCGTCTAGATATTCTGAATAAAGAACTAACTCGCGGCTCGCCTCAAAATACTCGCTTTGCATTTCAGAAATGTTCGCGCGTAGCTCGTGATAATCTTTCCACTGCTCGTTCGGAAGTTTCCACCAAGGCTGGAAGTTCAGTTGGCTATAAGCTTGCTCCGGCTGCGAGTTGTTCACTAGCAGTTGAGCGCGCGCTAATTGCCATTCCGCTTGTTGCGTTTCGCTCAGCTCTTGTTTTGCTAAGCGTTTGATCAGCAGAGTTGCTTGATCGGTTTTTCCAGCTTGCACAGAAGCCTTAAGCGCCATGATTAACCAGTCGTTTTGTAGACTTCCTTTGCTACTATCCGCCTGCATCATGTAACTTTCAGTTGATTGCACTGGATCTAGTGTAATATCTACGCTCGTTGGTGTTTGAGGACCTGAAGAACAAGCCGCCAATGTAATTGCTAATGCAATTGGAGTTAGTAAGCGTGGTACACTGAGTCTCTTATGGTTCATCGTTGCCATGAGTTCTTTAAATTCCGTATAAATTTGTATCTATATTAATCGTTGAAGTGATGGTAAACAAATGACAGATAACAAAACCTTGCTCACAGAGAGCCCAACTCTCTACATTGTGCCAACCCCAATCGGAAATTTGGGAGATATCACTCAAAGAGCAATTGAAATTTTATCAAGTGTCGATGTTATTGCAGCCGAAGACACACGCCACACGGGTAAGCTGCTTGCTCACTTCAATATATCAACCAGAACGTTCGCTTTACATGATCATAATGAACAAACTAAAGCACAAGTTCTAGTCGAAAGGTTATTAGAAGGTCAGTCTATCGCATTAGTCTCTGATGCGGGTACTCCTTTAATTAGTGACCCAGGTTACCATCTTGTCTCACAATGTCGTCAAGCGGGTGTGAGAGTTGTGCCACTTCCTGGTGCTTGTGCTGTTATTACTGCATTGAGTGCTTCAGGTTTACCGTCTGATCGTTTCAGCTTTGAAGGCTTCTTACCGCCGAAGAGCAAAGGCCGTAAAGACAAGTTCTTAGAGATCGCAAAGGCAGAACGCACCTGTATCTTCTACGAGTCACCGCACCGCATCTCAGATTCTCTACAAGATATGCTTGAGATCTTAGGCCCAGACCGCGAAGTTGTGTTGGCGCGTGAGTTGACTAAGACATTCGAAACTATTCAAGGATTGCCATTGGGTGAGCTGATTGATTGGATTGAAGAAGATTCGAACCGTAAGCGCGGTGAGATGGTGTTATTGATTCATGGTCACCGTGAAGAAGCGAGCACAGAACTGCCAGACGAAGCGACTCGCACGCTGGGTATCCTAACCAAAGAATTACCCCTTAAAAAAGCGGCTGCAATGACAGCAGAAATCTATAACTTGAAAAAGAACGCTTTATACAAATGGGGCCTAGAGCATCTAGACAACTAGATACCTATTTATAGAGTAGATAGCCTTTGTTGAAAAAGCTTGTGAGGAATGATGGTGTTGCCGTCATTCCTCTTTTTTTGTCTTAATTGTGTAAAATTCCCGCAGTTGCTTAGAGGTTTGCACCATATTTGTGATCTCGCTAGACACTGCTCCCTAATCTCTATACAATCCGCCCTCGGAGTTGAACGGGTAATCGCTGCTTTGCTGATGTCCTTCGGGAGACTGACGTTGAGGTCCTTCGGGAAACTGACGTTGAAGTCCTTCGGGAGACTGGTAGAGGGGAGGAACGTCCGGGCTCCATAGAGCAGGGTGCCAGATAACGTCTGGGGGGCGCGAGCCCACGACAAGTGCAGCAGAGAGAAGACCGCCGATGGCCTCATTTCTTCGGAAGGGGCACAGGTAAGGCTGAAAGGGTGCGGTAAGAGCGCACCGTGCGACTGGCAACAGTTCGTAGCAAGGTAAACTCCACCCGGAGCAAGATCAAATAGGCCCTCACATTGCGTTGCTCGCGTATGGGGGCGGGTAGATTGCTTGAGCCTGTGAGCGATTGCAGGCCTAGACGAATGGTTACCGCCGCGCAAGCGGAACAGAACCCGGCGTATGTGTCAACTCCACCTATATAAAGAACCCATCATTACTTAACGGTAGTGATGGGTTTTTTGCTTTATATTGACGTAAATTATTTAGATTTCCTTAGAATCCTTCACCCTGATATGAGCTTGGGTCAAAAATTCCCAAAGCCTATACACAATATGGTGGAGATACGGCGTGAAATCAGTACACTAAAACGTTAATAGAACAAATTATTGCCGCACTAATGGCTCAATCCACTCACTGAGAAGACTATGACAGAAGCATTCAAACATATTTCAGTATTGCTTAACGAATCTATTGACGGACTTGCGATCAAACCTGACGGTACCTACATCGATGGTACTTTTGGCCGTGGTGGTCACAGCCGTACAATCCTGTCTAAACTGGGCGAGAATGGACGACTCTTTAGTATCGACCGCGATCCACAAGCGATTGCAGAAGCGCAAAAGATTGATGACCCTCGCTTTACGATTATTCACGGCCCATTCTCAGGTATGGCTGAATATGCAGAGCGTTATGACTTAGTCGGTCAAGTAGATGGTGTTTTACTGGATTTAGGTGTTTCTTCACCACAGTTAGATGACGCAGAGCGTGGCTTTAGTTTTATGAAAGACGGCCCGCTTGATATGCGTATGGACCCAACAACTGGCATTCCTGTATCTCAGTGGCTACTTGAAGCCGATCTTGATGACATCACATGGGTTATCCGTGAGTTCGGTGAAGACAAACACGCTCGTCGTATCGCGAAAGGCATCATCGCTTATCAAGAGAATGAAGAGAACGAACCACTAACGCGCACTGGTCAACTGGCTAAGCTTATCTCGGATGTGGCTCCAAAAAGCTTCAAAGAGAAAAAGCACCCAGCAACACGTGCTTTCCAAGCCTTCCGTATCTACATCAACAGCGAACTTGAAGAGATCGATACAGCCCTAAAAGGCGCAGCAAGCATTCTTGCTCCACAAGGCCGTTTGTCTGTTATCAGCTTCCATTCACTTGAAGACCGTATGGTGAAGCGTTTTATCCGTAAAGAGAGCCAAGGCCCGCAAGTTCCACATGGTTTGCCACTAACAGAAGAGCAGATCAAAGCGCTAGGCAGTGCTGATCTTAAGCCTGTTGGTAAAGCGATCAAACCATCGAAAGGCGAAGTGGATGAGAATACTCGTTCACGCAGTTCAGTATTACGAATCGCAGAAAAGCTATAGTCAATGAAGACCTCCAAACCTAACTTAGCCAAGGTAATATTTTTTGATTTGATCTCAGTGGGCAAGGTCCCACTGATGCTTCTTATCTGTATCTTTGCGAGTGCGATGGGGGTCGTTCTCACGACACATATGTCACGTCAGGCGATCACGCAAAAAGACATGGCATTGGTGGAGCGAGAACAGCTTGATGATGAGTGGCGAAATTTAATGCTTGAAGAGACGGCTCTGGCTGAACACAGTCGCGTTCAAGCATCGGCAAAAAGAGAGCTAGACATGAAACGTCCAGACTCTGACAAAGAAGTTGTGATCACACTGAAATGACCGGTAAAAAGGAAAAAGCACCCGCAAACCCCGTTAAGAAATCAACGAAAGAGCGTGTGAAGAGCGAAAAGGATTCGGATCCAATTCTGATTAAATGGCGTTTCAACGTCGTGATTGCTTTCGTGTTTCTTGCCTTTGCTGCACTTGTTGGCCGTGTGGCTTACATTCAAATTATTGAACCAGATAACTTAATTCGTCAGGGCGACCTTCGCTCGGTACGTGTTAAGGCAATTCCTTCTGCTCGCGGTATTATCTCAGACCGCAATGGCGAGCCGCTTGCTGTGAGTGTTCCAGTTGAGGCGGTATGGGCCGATCCAAAAACGATTTTCGATAAAAATGGTATGGCTCAAATTGATCGTTGGTACGCGCTAGCCGATGTACTTGGCTTAGAGCGACAGTCGATGATCGACAAGATCTCTAGCAACAAATCCCGTCGATTTATTTACCTGCAAAGACAAGTTAGCCCTGCAATGGCTAAGTATATCCGTGAGCTTAAGCTGGTGGGTGTTGGCCTGAAAGCGGAATCTCGACGTTACTACCCTGCAGGCGAAGTCAGTGCACATCTTATCGGTGTGACAGGAATAGATGGGCACGGTCTAGAAGGCGTTGAGCGCAGCTATGACAAATGGCTTACGGGCGAGGCGGGTAAGCGGACGATTCGTAAAGACCGTTACGGACGTGTTGTTGAAAACATTGCTTTAGAAGAACGTGAAGAAGGCAAACCACTCGAGCTAACGATCGATCAACGATTGCAAGCGATCGCTTACCGAGCGATTAAACAGGCGGTGGCCGATCATAAGGCGACTTCTGGCTCTGCGATTTTGTTGGATGTAAAAACCGGCGCTGTATTGGCGATGGTTAACGCCCCTTCTTATAACCCGAACAATCGTGCTGACTTACAAAGCTTTAAGATGCGTAACCGCGTACTTACCGATGCGATGGAGCCCGGCTCTACCGTGAAACCTTTTGTGGTTTTGGCAGCGCTAGAGAATGGTACTGCTGATCCCGATATCGTTATTGATACCGGCAACGGCATCATGCAGATCGGTGGTAGCCGTGTACGAGACTCTTCTAAAGTGGGTAAGGCTGATTTAGCTTTAATCCTTAAGAAGTCGAGTAACATCGGTGTGGCGAAATTAGCACTTAACATGCCACTTGAAGCCTTGCTTGGAATGTACAGCTCGGTTGGTCTTGGCGAGATGTCTGGGTTAAATCTAATTGGTGAAACCAGTGGCATTTTCCCGAATCGTCGTCGTTGGTCTAAGTTTGAAATTGCAACATTATCATTCGGTTATGGCTTGTCAGTTACGCCGATGCAGTTAGTGCATGCCTATGCGACGCTAGCCAACAAAGGCATGTATGAACCGATTCATATTATTAAGAGTAACGACCAAGACTTTTCTAAGCAGATCATCAAGCGTGAAAACGCGGAGCTGGTGTTGAATATGCTAGAGGGGGTGACTCAAAAAGGCGGTACGGCAACAAGAGCCGCAGTCCCAGGTTACCGAGTTGCAGCCAAAACGGGTACATCTCGTAAGGCTGAAGCGGGCGGATACAGTGATGAATACATTGCAATTACCGCAGGTTTTGCCCCTGTTAGTGACCCAAGAGTCGCGCTGGTTGTTGTGGTTAACGAACCTCAAGGTGACCTTTACTATGGCGGTTCAGTCGCAGCTCCCGTTTTTTCTGAAATCATGAAGGGGGCACTGCAAATTCTCAATGTCCCTGCTGATGAAAACAAATTTCAAGAATAGAGCCAATCAGGATTCAATATGAGTAATAGCCTCACGCTGTCATCTTTACTTTCTCTTTGGGGAGACTTCAGTTCTTCTGAGCTAGATGCGATTGCTGTTGAGCAATTGGAGTTGGATAGCCGTGCGATCAAGGACGGTGATATCTTTGTTGCCATTGTTGGACATGCCGTTGATGGTCGTCGCTTTATCGACAAAGCTATCGCTCAAGGTGCGAAAGCCGTCATTGCACAAGCGGGTGATGATAAAGCTCATGGCTTGGTTGAGTGGTTGAATGCAGTTCCTGTTGTTTATGTGGCAGAGCTAAACTCAATTCTCTCTAAACTGGCTGGTCGAGTTTATTCTTCTCAAGCGACCAAACTAATTGGTGTTACTGGCACCAATGGCAAAACTACCATCACTCAATTGATTGCTCAGTGGCTAGACCTAGTCGGTCAACGCTCAGCAGTAATGGGCACCACAGGTAATGGTTTCTTAGATAATCTAAAAATAGCGGCTAACACCACAGGCAGTGCGATTGAAATACAGCGCACGCTGAGTGAGTTGGCTGAAGAAAAAGCCGTTTATACTGCGATGGAAATCTCTTCTCATGGTTTGGTGCAAGGTCGCGTTAAAGCCTTGGACTTTGAAGTGGGTGTATTCACTAACTTGAGCCGTGATCATCTTGATTACCATGGCACGATGGAAGAGTACGCTTTGGCTAAGAAGAGCCTGTTTACTGAGCATAAATGCAAGCACGCTGTGATCAATGTGGATGACAAAGTCGGCAAAGCGTGGATGTCAGATTTGTCCAATGCGATAGCTGTTTCATTACTTCCTCTGTCTGGTTACCAACAGTCGGTATGGGCATCTGATGTCGCTTATGCAGAAACAGGTATTCAGATGTCTTTCGATGGTAGCTGGGGGCAAGGTCAGCTTTCGGTTCCTTTAATTGGTCAATTCAACGCATCAAATGTATTGGTTGCTTTCGCGACTCTGCTGTCATTGGGCATCGACAAGCAAACCTTGGTCGACACTGCATCTCAACTTCAACCGGTTATTGGTCGCATGGAATTGTTCCAAGTACCAAACAAAGCAAAAGTCGTTGTCGATTACGCGCACACACCAGATGCTCTAGAAAAAGCATTAGCAGCATTGCGAGTTCACTGCTCTGGAAAATTGTGGGCTATCTTTGGCTGCGGTGGTGACCGTGACACTGGTAAGCGCCCAATGATGGCGGTAACGGCTGAGCAGTTCGCCGACAAAATTATTATTTCAGATGACAATCCTCGCAGCGAAGATCCTGCTTTGATTGTTAAAGACATGCTAGCTGGCTTAAGCGAACCTGAATCTGCATTCGTCGAACACGATCGCTATCAAGCGGTTAAGTTTGCCCTAGAACAGGCTGGCAGTAATGACATTATTCTTTTGGCTGGTAAAGGCCATGAGGATTACCAAGTATTGAAAGACAAAACGGTACATTACTCAGACCGAGAGTCTGCGCTTCAACTTTTAGGTATTTCATAATGATTGATGTATCACTCGAACAGATTTGTTCAGCGGTCAGCGGTGAATTGATTGAGGATGCTAACTCAAACAATGCCGTAATTAATGCCGTTTCTACCGACACTCGCACCGTTGAAGAAGGCGCATTGTTTGTCGCTATCGTCGGAGAACGCTTCGATGCGCATGACTTTTGTCATCAAGCGGTTGAGGCAAATGCGAGCGCGTTGTTAGTCGAACGAAAACTTGACCTAAATATTACTCAAGTTGTTGTTGAAGACACTAAACTTGCTTTAGGTCAGCTAAGTGCTTGGATCCACAAACAATGTGACGTGCCAACCATGGCGATAACAGGAAGTTGTGGCAAAACGACCGTCAAAGAGATGGTCGCGAGTATTCTACAACAACGTGGCAAAGTGCTGTTTACAGCGGGTAACTTCAATAATGATATTGGAGTACCACTAACATTGCTGCGCAGTGAACCCAATGACGACTATGCTGTGATAGAACTGGGCGCGAACCACATTGGTGAAATTGCCTATACCACCCAGCTTGTGAAACCACAGGTGGCATTAGTTAATAACGTCGCAGCGGCGCATCTAGAGGGCTTTGGCTCAATTGATGGTGTTAAACAAGCGAAAGGTGAAATCTTTCAGGGGCTTGCTGCTGGTGATACTGCTATTGTTAATCTAGAAAGCAACGGTGGCGACTTTTGGAATGAAGTACTTGCAGATAAAACGGTACTGACATTTTCAGAAAGCGACAACACGGCGGATTACTTTGCTAAGAATATTCGCATTAATGAGCAGGGCGAAGCTTGTTTTGAGATGCAAACACCGCAAGGCGCTATGCCTGTTGAGCTTGGCATTATTGGTCAGCATAACGTAGCGAATGCGTTGGCTGCAGCAGCGTTGAGTATCCAATTTGGTGCCACGCTTGAAGAAGTAAAAAATGGTTTAGCGAATCTTATCTCTGTCAAAGGGCGAGTTGAGGTTCAACAATTAAGTCAGAATATCAAGCTGATAGATGACAGTTATAACGCCAGCGTACCCGCGATGAAGGCGGCAGCCAAACTACTGTCTAGCTTCAAAGGTCAGCGTTGGTTGATTTTAGGCAATATGGCTGAATTAGGCGACGAAAGCCTTGCACTTCACCGTCAAGTCGGTGAATATGCTGCCCCATTCGCTTTTGAGCATGTACTCACTTACGGTGATGATACCAAGGTGATTAGTGAGGTCTGTAATGGTACCCACTTTGCAACGCATCAAGCGATGATCGCGCACATAGAGCAGCACTTAAGCTTGCCAGAAAACGCGCCACATACCTTGTTGGTAAAAGGCGCGAATAGTGCAGGAATGAGTAAAATAGCCGCTGCTTTAAAGGAGAACTTTTCATGATAATTTGGCTTGCAGAGCTACTACAGCCACACTTTTCTTTTTTCCGTTTGTTCGAATACTTATCGTTTCGTGCAATCGCGAGTATTTTGACGGCTTTATGTCTGTCGTTGTGGATGGGACCTCGTTTAATTGAGCGTCTGCAAATGCTACAAATTGGCCAAGTTGTTCGTAACGACGGCCCTGAGTCTCACTTTAGCAAACGTGGTACACCAACCATGGGCGGCGTGATGATCCTAGCTGCGATCATTATTACGGTATTAATGTGGGCTGATCTTTCCAACCCTTATGTTTGGGCAGTATTGGTTGTGCTTGGCGGTTACGGTGCGGTTGGCTTTGTTGATGACTACCGTAAAGTGGTTCGTAAAAACACAGATGGCTTGATTGCTCGTTGGAAATACTTCTGGCAATCAGCTATTGCGCTGGTTGTGGCTTTTGCTCTGTATGCTCACGGCCACGATACTGCGGCAACCCAACTGGTTGTTCCTTTCTTTAAAGATGTGATGCCACAATTAGGTTTATTGTACATCGTACTGACTTATTTTGTTATTGTGGGCACCAGTAACGCGGTGAACCTAACAGATGGCCTAGATGGTTTGGCAATTATGCCAACGGTGATGGTTGCTGCTGGTTTTGCTGTGATTGCTTGGGCGACAGGTAACGTTAACTTCGCAGCATATCTACACATTCCATACATCCCATACACTTCTGAGCTTGTAGTTGTATGTACTGCTATCGTCGGCGCTGGACTTGGTTTCCTATGGTTCAATACTTACCCTGCGCAAGTATTCATGGGCGATGTTGGCTCGCTAGCACTGGGCGGTGCACTGGGTGTGATTGCTGTGTTAGTTCGCCAAGAGTTGGTACTGGTTATCATGGGCGGTGTGTTTGTAATGGAGACTCTGTCAGTGATTCTGCAGGTGGGCTCTTACAAATTGCGTGGTCAGCGTATTTTCCGCATGGCACCGATCCACCACCACTATGAACTTAAAGGCTGGCCAGAGCCGCGTGTAATCGTGCGCTTTTGGATTATCTCTATGGTATTAGTACTGGTTGGTCTAGCGACACTGAAAGTTCGTTAATCCTATGTGAGCCTCTGTTATAGAGGCTCTTTAAAACTATTAAGAGCATCTTGTTTAAATGGAACGTTGGCAAAATATTCAAAATGTAGTGGTTGTGGGGCTCGGTATTACCGGGCTCTCTGTCGTTAAACATCTCGTAAAATATCAACCTCATACGCATGTGAAGGTCATTGATACGCGAGAGCTACCACCAGGAAAAGAATCTTTGCCTGAATCGGTAGAGCTGCATTCTGGAAGTTGGAATCGCCAATGGTTAGCGGAAGCTGACTTGGTGGTTGCTAACCCAGGTATCGCCTTAGCGACCCCTGAAATTCAAGATGTTATCCAAGCGGGTACTCCAGTTGTTGGCGATATTGAACTGTTTGGCTGGGCGGTAGACAAACCCGTTGTTGCAATAACCGGTTCTAATGGTAAGAGCACCGTGACGGATCTGACTGGTGTGCTTGCTAAAGCCGCTGGGCTTAACGTTGGTGTTGGCGGCAATATTGGTATTCCAGCTTTAGATCTTCTTGAGCTTGATGCGGATTTGTATGTCCTTGAACTTTCGAGTTTTCAGTTAGAGACTACATCGAACCTAAACCTTGCAGCAGCAGCCTTTTTAAACCTGTCTGAAGATCATATGGATCGCTATCAAGGTATGGCTGGCTACCGTGAGGCCAAGTTAAGAATCTTTAATAACGCTCAGTGTGCGATTGTAAATCGTGAAGACAGAGAGACTTACCCTGACCAGACAATGCCATTGGTGACTTTTGGACTTGATGACCAAGAGTTTGGTGTTACGACGATTGATGGCACTGAGTGGTTAATCGATAACGGTAAATCTGTACTTGCTACTCAAGATTTAACATTGGTTGGACGTCACAATGTGGCGAATGCGTTAGTCTCTCTTGCACTATTGAAGCAAGTTGGCATTGATTACAGCAAAAGCCTTGTAGCTTTGAAAGCTTATAACGGTTTGACTCATCGTTGCCAAGTGGTGGCTGACAAGCGCGAAATCAAATGGGTTAATGACTCCAAAGCAACTAACGTAGCCAGTACATTAGCGGCTCTGTCCGGTTTAGAATACCAAGGTACCTTGTACCTCTTGGTTGGCGGTGTTGGTAAAGGTGCTGACTTTAGCGAACTTAAACCAGTGTTGGCGCAATTAGAGCGTGTTCAGCTGTGTTGTTTCGGTGAAGACGCCGCGCAATTTATGCCGCTGCATCCATCAGCACAAAAGTTCGAGACCATGCAGCAGATAATCGAATCTATCTCACCACAATTGGTGGCTGGAGATATGGTGATGCTGTCTCCTGCGTGCGCGAGCTTCGATCAATTTAATAATTTCATGGCGAGAGGTGATGCGTTCACTGAACTTGCTCATGAGCATGCCTAACGTGTTGAAGGACTAACATTCAGTGCAAAGAGTGAAAGAGATCAATCAATCTATTTGGCAATGGCTTAACCGTGCCACACCAGAGGCGCTCTACGATCGTCAATTGGTATGGATTGCTCTTGGGTTGATGCTGACGGGCTTAGTGATGGTAACGTCGGCTTCGTTCCCTATCAGTGCTCGTTTAACCGATCAGCCGTTTCACTTTATGTTCCGTCATGCCATCTTCCTTGTGTTGGCGTTAGGTGTGTCCAGCGTCATATTGCAGATTCCGATGCAGCGCTGGTTTCAATACAGTATGTATCTACTGGGCTTGTCCTTCTTCTTGCTGATTGTGGTATTAGCCGTCGGTAAGTCGGTTAATGGCGCATCGCGTTGGATCCCTTTAGGGCTATTTAACTTACAACCTGCTGAAGTCGCCAAGTTATCGCTGTTTATCTTTATGGCGGGCTACTTGGTTCGTAAACAAGACGAAGTGAGAAAAACCTTCTTCGGTGGTTTTGCAAAACCCATCATGGTGTTCGGCGCTTTTGCTGTGTTGCTGCTGGGCCAGCCTGATTTAGGTACCGTAGTCGTAATGTTGGTTACTCTGTTCGGCATGCTATTCATTGCTGGTGCCAAGCTTTCACAGTTTATCGCCTTGATGGTGGCAGGTATTGCTGCGGTCGTCGGTTTGATTGTTATAGAACCTTATCGTGTTCGACGTGTTACCTCATTCTGGGAACCTTGGAACGACCCGTTCGGCAGTGGTTACCAGCTAACTCAGTCATTGATGGCGTTCGGCCGTGGTGATTGGATGGGGCAAGGGCTGGGTAACTCAATTCAGAAACTCGAATACCTACCGGAAGCGCACACCGATTTTGTATTTGCTGTGTTGGCAGAAGAATTGGGTTTTGTTGGCGTAACCTTAGTGTTGATGCTGATCTTTAGCTTGGTTTTTAAAGCCATTCTTATCGGTAAAAAGGCTTTTGAAAACGACCAAGTATTCAGTGGTTATCTGGCATTTGGTATCGGTATTTGGTTTGCATTTCAGACGCTTGTTAATGTGGGGGCTGCTTCAGGTATCGTCCCAACCAAAGGCTTAACCTTACCGCTGATCAGTTATGGTGGTTCAAGTCTTATCGTGATGTCGGTGGCGGTGTCTATGCTACTGCGTATCGATCACGAATGCCGAATGCAGCAGAAAGAACAAGCCGATAATCAAAACGAATTAGTAGAATAAGAATCTAACGTTATGAAACAAAACAAAAAACTTTTAGTGATGGCTGGTGGTACTGGCGGTCACGTTTTTCCAGGGTTAGCGGTAGCCAAAAAGCTTCAGCAACAAGGTTGGGAAATTCGCTGGTTAGGAACAGCAGATAGAATGGAAGCGGATTTAGTGCCAAAGCATGGCATTGAGATCGACTTCATCAAGGTGAAAGGCCTGCGTGGTCAAGGCATTAGCAAGTTAATTAAAGCGCCGTTTCAGATTATTAATGCCATACTTCAAGCAAGACAGCACATTAAAGCTTGGCAGCCTGATGTGGTACTTGGCATGGGTGGTTACGTAAGTGGCCCGGGTGGTATCGCGGCATGGTTGTCCGGCATTCCAGTGGTTCTGCATGAACAAAATGCAGTGGCAGGTTTAACTAACCAGTGGCTGTCTAAGATTGCCAAAAAGGTTTTCCAAGCCTTCCCTGGTGCATTTCCTACTGCAGAAGTAGTGGGTAACCCAGTACGTGAAGATGTGGTTGCCTTAGCTGAACCAGAGCAACGCATAGCAGAGCGTGACGGTGACATCCGTATCTTGGTTATGGGCGGTAGTCAGGGTGCAAAAATCCTCAACGATACCTTGCCAGTGACGATGGCTCAGCTTGGCGAAGGCTTCACAGTGATGCACCAAGCGGGTAAGAACAATCAACAACAAGTGATTGAACAATATAAATCACACTCTGTAGATAATGTTCAAGTGACTGAATTTATTGATGATGTGGCGCAAGCTTATGAGTGGGCAGATCTATTAGTGTGTCGCTCAGGAGCATTAACTGTATCTGAAGTCTCTGCGGCGGGGGTAGGTTCTATCTTCGTTCCGTTTATGCACAAAGACAGACAACAAGCACTGAACGCCGATCACTTGGTTGAGTGTGGCGCAGCGCTAATGATTGAACAGCCTCAACTGACGGCTGATAAGCTAGCGAACACCATCGCCGAGCTTGATAGAAATGAATTAAAAATGATGGCTACAAAAGCGCGTCAAGCTGCCAAGCTTGATGCTGATGTGACCGTCGCTGAAGCGATTAAAGCTTTAGCAAAATAATGAGATTGAATTGATGACGATTGAACATACCCAAGACTTAGCGCAAATCCGTGCAATGGTGCCAGAGATGCGCCGTGTTAAATCTATCCACTTCATTGGTATTGGTGGGGCCGGCATGAGCGGGATCGCTGAAGTCCTGTTGAATGAAGGCTACCAGATCACGGGTTCTGATATTGCTCAAAACCCAGTGACCGATCGTTTAGTTAGCAAGGGTGCGACCGTTTATATCGGTCACCAAGCGAGTAACGTTGCCGACGCAAGTGTGGTGGTGGTTTCAACCGCTATCAACGAAGAAAACCCAGAAATTATTGCAGCTCGTGAAGCGCGCACACCTATCGTTCGCCGTGCCGAAATGCTGGCTGAGCTGATGCGTTTTCGTCACGGCATTGCTGTGGCAGGTACGCACGGTAAGACAACCACGACTGCGCTAGTGACACAGATTTACTCGGAAGCAGGCCTAGATCCAACCTTCGTAAACGGTGGTTTGGTGAAAAGTGCAGGTACTAACGCACGTTTAGGCTCAAGCCGTATTCTTATCGCTGAAGCCGATGAGAGTGATGCGTCATTCTTACATCTGCAACCGATGGTTAGTATCGTGACTAACATTGAAGCGGATCATATGGATACTTATGGCGGTGATTTTGAAACGCTAAAGCAGACGTTTATTGATTTCTTACACAACCTGCCATTCTACGGTCAGGCTGTGATGTGTGTTGATGATCCAGTCGTGCGCGAGCTTATCCCTCAGGTAAGTCGCCAAGTGATTACTTACGGTTTCTCAGAAGATGCGGATATCCGTATTGAGAACTACGTACAAGAAGGTCAACAAGGTAAGTTCACGGTGGTACGTGAAGGCAAAGCGAACTTAGATATTACGTTGAATATTCCAGGTCGCCACAACGCACTGAATGCATCAGCGGCGATTGCGGTTGCAACAGAAGATGACATCTGCGATGAAGCGATTCTAAAAGCGATGGCGGGAACGGAAGGTACTGGTCGTCGTTTCGATCACCTTGGTGAGTACGAAACGGGTAAAGGCGTGGCGATGTTGGTCGATGATTACGGTCATCACCCAACCGAAGTGGATGTGACGATTCAAGCGGCTCGCAGTGGCTGGACTGACAAACGCCTTGTAATGATCTTTCAACCGCACCGTTACAGCCGAACACGCGATCTTTATGATGATTTTGCGAACGTTCTTGAACAGGTTGATGTCCTAATTCTGTTAGATGTTTATTCTGCAGGTGAGAAACCCATTGCAGGGGCTGACGGACGTTCATTAAGTCGAACCATTCGCGGGCGTGGTAAGATAGATCCAATCTTTGTTGCCGATATCAACGCACTGCCATCGGCTTTAGCCAACGTAATTCAAGGCGGTGACCTTGTTTTAACGCAGGGTGCAGGCGATGTTGGTCGAGTGGCGAAGCAGTTGGAATCGTTACAGTTAGACATTAATAAAATGCAGAACGCGTAACAGAATAGCGTCTACATACTGTGGTCGATCGCTCGTTTCTTGCGATTGACCTAAAATTGACCAAAAATCTTATTATCAACGTTTGATAGTTTGATTTTGCTCAGTATAATTCATAGGTTAAAGTAAGTGCTTTTACCTCTATTACGAAGATAGGGAATAGAATTGCGAACCAACGACAGGGAATGCGGGCTTTGGTAGAAAGTACTTTTAGCGAAAACCGCCACCTATTCAGTTTACCGTCGCTCAAGAAACACGCTTTAGGCGGGTCTTTTTTTGTCATGGTATTGCTATTCATTGGGTTTCTTTTCTATACCACACTGACTTGGATGTGGGACGATCAGCGATTGCCTCTCTCCAAAATAGTACTTCAAGGCGACTTAACTTACGTAACCGCTGGTGATGTCCAACATGCCTTTGGCGAGCTAGAGCATATTGGAACATTCATGTCGCAAGACATCGGTGTGTTGCAAGACAGTTTAGAAGCGTTACCTTGGGTTTCAGTGGTCTCCATTCGTAAGCAGTGGCCAGACACAATAAAAGTATTTTTGACTGAGTACCATGCAGCAGCAATCTGGAACGGCAACATGCTGTTGAATGACGATGGTCAGGTGTTTAATGGTGATATCGGCCTGTTGAAGGGCGATAGAGTTAAGCTTTATGGCCCAGAAGGCACCAGCCAAGAAGTGATAGAGAAGTGGCGACAGATAACCCCTTTGATTAACAGTCTAGGGTTAACCGTTACCTCACTCGTTCTCAATGAACGTCGCGCTTGGCAAATAATCCTAGATAACGGTATCCGTTTAGAACTAGGTAAAGATTCTTTAGATGAGCGTGTTGAACGCTTCATTTCGCTTTACAACGAACTTGGTAGTAAAGCGAATCAAGTGAGCTACATCGACCTCAGGTATGATACGGGAGCCGCTGTAGGCTGGTTTCCAGAGCAAGAGTTAGAAGAGAGCACAGATGACTAAGACCGCAGATGACAACATAATCGTTGGTCTTGATATAGGCACTGCGACCATATCAGCTCTGGTTGGTGAAATATTGCCTGATGGTCAAATCAATATCATTGGTTCTGGGCAAAGCCCATCCAGAGGTATGGATAAAGGTGGTGTAAACGACCTAGAGTCGGTAGTTAAGTCGGTTCAGCGAGCTATTGATCAAGCAGAGTTGATGGCGGAATGCCAAATCAGCAATGTATTTATCTCGCTATCGGGTAAACATATCGCAAGCCGAATTGAAAAAGGCATGGGCACTATCTCTGATGAAGAGGTGTCTCAAGACGATATGGATCGAGCGATCCATACCGCGAAATCAATTAAAATTGGTGATGAGCAGAGAATTCTGCACGTGATCCCACAAGAATTTACCATTGATTATCAAGAGGGGATTAAGAACCCACTTGGCTTATCTGGTGTTCGAATGGAAGTCAGTGTTCACCTAATTTCTTGCCATAGCGACATGGCGAGAAACATTATTAAAGCTGTTGAGCGATGTGGTCTCACAGTAGAACAAATCGTGTTTTCAGGACTTGCCTCAAGCAATGCGGTAATTACTGAAGACGAGAGAGAGCTTGGAGTCTGTGTTGTAGATATCGGTGCAGGTACGATGGACATTTCCATTTGGACTGGCGGCGCATTGCGACACACAGAAGTCTTTTCCTACGCAGGAAATGCAGTAACCAGTGATATTGCCTTCGCTTTCGGCACGCCAGTGAGCGATGCTGAAGAGATAAAAGTAAACCATGGTTGCGCTCTGAGTGAACTCGTAAGCAAGGATGACTCTGTTAACGTCCCTAGTGTTGGTGGTCGCCCATCGAGAAGTTTGCAAAGACAAACTTTGTCGGAAGTGATTGAACCACGTTACACTGAACTTATGGGTCTCGTTAACCAAACTATTGATACGGTTCAATTACAGCTACGCGATGAAGGTATTAAACACCACCTTGCAGCTGGCGTCGTTCTCACTGGTGGAGCGGCACAAATTGACGGATTGGTAGAGTGTGCGGAACGTGTTTTCCGCAATCAAGTTCGAGTTGGTAAGCCGTTAGAAGTTAGTGGCTTAACTGACTATGTTAAAGAGCCGTATCATTCTACGGCGGTTGGTTTACTTCATTACGCAAGAGATTGTCAGATCAGTGATGAAGGTGATTACAGCGAACCTAAGCGTTCAGCACCTTCTATGTCTGGTTTATTTGGTAAATTGCGTAATTGGATACAAAAAGAGTTTTAACCTGAGTTGCAGGAAAAAACGGAGATAACACATGTTTGAACCGATGATGGAAATGTCTGACGATGCAGTAATTAAAGTCGTTGGAGTTGGTGGCGGTGGCGGTAACGCTGTTGAGCACATGGTACGTGAATCAATCGAAGGTGTAGAATTCATCAGTGTTAACACTGATGCACAAGCACTTCGTAAAACGAGCGTGAGCAGCGTGATCCAAATTGGTGGTGATATCACTAAAGGTTTGGGCGCTGGTGCAAACCCACAAGTTGGCCGTGATGCAGCTCTCGAAGATCGAGAAAGAATTAAAGAAGTTCTAACTGGCGCCGATATGGTATTTATCGCAGCTGGTATGGGCGGTGGTACTGGTACAGGTGCTGCTCCAGTTATTGCTGAAGTTGCGAAAGAGTTGGGTGTGCTAACGGTTGCTGTTGTAACTAAGCCATTTAGCTTTGAAGGCAAAAAGCGTTTAGCGTTTGCTGAGCAAGGTATTGAAGAGCTTTCTAAGCATGTGGATTCTTTAATTACGATTCCAAATGAGAAGCTACTTAAAGTACTTGGCCGCGGCGTAACTCTGCTAGAAGCTTTCGCAAGTGCAAATGATGTACTTAAAAACGCTGTACAAGGTATCGCTGAGCTAATTACTCGCCCTGGTATGATTAACGTCGATTTCGCGGATGTTCGCACCGTAATGTCTGAGATGGGTCATGCAATGATGGGTAGCGGTATCGCAAAAGGTGAAGACCGTGCTGAAGAAGCTGCTGAAACGGCAATTTCTAGCCCACTACTAGAAGACATCGACCTAGCTGGTGCGCGTGGCGTTCTTGTGAACATCACTGCAGGCCTAGATATGCGTCTAGATGAGTTCGAAACAGTAGGTAATACAGTTAAGGCATTCGCATCTGATAACGCAACAGTTGTGATTGGTACTTCTCTAGACCCTGATATGACGGATGAAATCCGTGTAACTGTTGTT
The DNA here is from genome assembly GCF_003050065.1 of Vibrio sp. 10N.286.51.C3. Classification (NCBI taxonomy): domain Bacteria; kingdom Pseudomonadati; phylum Pseudomonadota; class Gammaproteobacteria; order Vibrionales; family Vibrionaceae; genus Vibrio; species Vibrio sp. 10N.286.51.C3. The sequence goes on from NZ_PIGC01000007.1 coordinate 169,906, forward strand.
GCAACAGGTATCGGTACAGAGAAAAAACCAGACATTACATTAGTTGCTGGTGGTAAAGCTAAGGTTGCACCAACTCCTCAACCACAGGTAGCGGCTCAAACTGCACCAAAAGTGGAAGAGAAAGTGGCACAGCCATTGCAAGAAAAAACTGAGGTTAAACCTCAAGTTAAGCCGCAGCCAACAACGTCTCCTGTTTCTTCAGGTACAGGCGCTAGCCAAAGTGCAGCACCTAAGGCTGAGAAAGAGAGTGGATACTTAGATATTCCAGCATTCTTACGACGTCAGGCTGATTAACAAATACCCAAAATTTGACTATCGTCGAATTAATGGTAAAATTCGCGGTCGGTAAATACTGACCGTGATTTGTAGCACTGATAACGAGGCAAGCAGATGATCAGACAACGTACTCTGAAAGAAATTGTGAAAACAACTGGTGTGGGTCTCCACTCTGGTCGTAAAGTCACACTTACTCTTCGCCCGGCAGCTGCAAATACAGGCATTGTTTATCGTCGTACAGATGTCAATCCACCTGTAGATTTCCCAGCTGATCCAGCGTCAGTTCGTGACACTATGCTATGTACAGCTCTTGTTAATGACGAAGGCGTACGTATCTCTACAGTGGAACACCTTAACGCAGCTCTAGCGGGTATGGGCATCGACAACATTATTGTTGAAGTAGATGCTCCTGAGATCCCAATTATGGATGGTAGCGCAAGCCCATTCGTATACTTGCTACAGCAAGCGGGTGTAGAAACACTGAATGCAGCGAAGCGTTTTATTCGTATCAAAAAGCCTATCCGTTTTGAAGATGGCGATAAGTGGGCAGAGTTTGTTCCATTTAACGGCTTCCGTATGGACTTTGAGATCGACTTTAACCACCCAGCAATTGAATCTGATGAGCAACGTTTGTTGTTTGATTTCTCTTCACAAGGCTTTGTGAAAGAAATCTCTCGCGCTCGTACTTTCGGCTTCATGCGCGATATTGAGTATCTACAATCTCAAAACCTAGTACTTGGCGGTAGCTTCGATAACGCTATCGTTCTAGACGAATACCGAATTCTTAATGAAGAAGGTCTACGTTTTGACAATGAGTTCGTAACTCACAAAGTACTGGATGCGATTGGTGACCTTTACATGTGTGGACACGCTATTATTGGTGAGTTCCGTGCATACAAATCAGGTCACGGCCTAAACAACCAACTACTACGTGCAGTACTTGCTGACGCAGAAGCTTGGGAATGGGCAACATTCGAAGAAGAAGTAGGCTCTCCTGTTGCATTTGCTGAGCCAGGAATGGTTCTAGCGTAATTGTTGTTTACAACAATATAAGATTTCGAAAACCAGGTCATTGACCTGGTTTTTTTGTATCTATTTTCCAGATACAGTGTCGTCAACATCCGAAAGTTGACTACCAATGGGCTACAGTCTGGCTAATCCGTCAGCAATTAGAAAGAAAAGTTCCAAGCACATCAAACAAATGGGGTTATAAATGGTCGTTGGTGTGAAAATTACTTACACTAAAGGGCATTAATTTTAACTCAAGCCTTGAAAACTCTACTCTCAAGTACAATATCAAAGATACTAGATTTATCTCAGTATCCTTGGTTAGTAACTGAAGACTAGTTCATAGCTAGTAGAGACTGACGGCATTTAAAATAGATCGCGGACGATCTGAGAACGAAGAGATTCCAAGCACATGATTACTAAGCTGCTGACAAAGGTAATTGGCAGTCGCAATGACAGAACACTGCGCCGCCTTAGAAAAATTGTAAAAGAAATTAATAACTACGAACCAACGTTTGAAGCACTTTCAGACGAAGAGCTAAAAGCAAAAACGGTTGAGTTTCGTGAGCGCTTAGATAAAGGTGAATCGCTAGACCAGCTTCTACCGGAAGCATTTGCTACGGTACGTGAAGCGTCTAAGCGTGTTTACGGCATGCGTCACTTTGACGTGCAAATGATTGGCGGCATGGTTCTAAATGCTGGCCAAATTGCAGAAATGCGTACTGGTGAAGGTAAGACTCTTACAGCAACCTTACCAGCTTATCTTAACGCCCTACCTAGCAAAGGTGTTCACGTAGTAACGGTGAACGACTACCTAGCGAAGCGTGATGCGGAAACAAATCGCCCATTATTTGAATTCCTTGGTATGACGGTTGGCGTGAACGTGCCAAACATGGCTCCGCCAGAGAAAAAAGAAGCGTACCAAGCTGACATCCTATACGGAACAAACAACGAGTTTGGTTTCGATTACCTACGTGACAACATGGCTTTCCGTGCTGAAGATCGTGTTCAACGTGAACGCTTCTTCGCTGTTGTCGATGAAGTTGACTCAATCTTAATCGATGAAGCTCGTACTCCACTTATTATCTCTGGCCCAGCTGAAGATAGTTCAGATCTTTACACGCGTATTAACACGTTGATTCCTAACCTTGAGCGCCAAGATAAAGAAGATTCTGAAGAGTACCGTGGTGAAGGCCATTACACCATGGACGAGAAATCGAAGCAGGTTCACCTGACTGAAAACGGTCAAGAATTTGTAGAAGAGCTAATGGTGAAAAACGGTCTGATGGAAGAGGGTGACACGCTTTACTCTCCAACAAATATCAGCCTATTGCACCATGTTAATGCAGCGCTGCGTGCACACGTATTGTTTGAGAAAGACGTCGATTACATCGTTACTGAAGAAGGCGAAGTGGTTATCGTTGATGAACATACTGGTCGTACTATGCCAGGTCGTCGTTGGTCTGAAGGTTTACACCAAGCTGTTGAAGCTAAAGAAGGAGTGAAGATTCAGAATGAAAACCAGACGCTAGCATCGATTACATTCCAGAACTTCTTCCGTCTATACGAAAAACTGTCAGGTATGACAGGTACTGCCGATACTGAAGCTTTCGAATTCCAGTCTATCTACGGCCTAGAAACAGTGGTTATCCCAACCAACAAACCTATGGTGCGTAACGATATGCCAGATGTGGTTTATCGTACTGAAGAAGACAAGTTCAACGCGATCATTGAAGACATCAAAGACCGTGTCGCAGCTGGTCAGCCATCACTGGTTGGTACGGTTTCTATCGAGAAGTCTGAACTACTGTCTAATGCACTGAAAAAAGCAAAAATTAAGCACAGCGTTCTAAATGCTAAGTTCCACGAAATGGAAGCAGAGATCGTTGCACAAGCTGGTATGCCGAGTGCGGTAACTATCGCAACTAACATGGCCGGTCGTGGTACCGATATCGTGTTAGGTGGTAGCTGGCAGGCACAAGTTGAGAAGCTAGAGAATCCAACCAAAGAGCAGATCGAGAAGATCAAAGCTGATTGGAGAGTAATCCACGATAAAGTACTTGAGTCAGGTGGTCTGCACATCATAGGTACTGAACGTCATGAATCTCGCCGTATCGATAACCAGCTACGTGGTCGTTCTGGTCGTCAAGGTGATGCGGGTTCTTCTCGTTTCTACCTATCAATGGAAGATTCTCTGCTACGTATCTTTACATCGGATCGTATGGCTGGTCTTATCCAAAGTGGTATGGACGAAGGCGAAGCGATCGAATCTAAGATGCTTTCTCGCTCAATTGAAAAAGCACAACGTAAAGTTGAAGGTCGTAACTTCGACATCCGTAAGCAGCTTCTTGAGTACGATGATGTAGCCAATGACCAACGTAAAGTGGTTTATGAGCTTCGTGACGAACTGATGAGTTCTGACGACATCAGTGAGATGATCGAACACAACCGTGAAGATGTACTGGCATCAGTCATTGATGAATACATCGCACCTCAGTCTCTTGAAGACATGTGGGATATCGCGGGTCTACAAGATCGTCTGAAGAATGACTTTGATCTAGACTTTGATATTCAAGGTTGGTTAGACGAAGACGACAAGCTTTATGAAGAAGCTTTGCGTGAGCGTATTCTTGGCATGGCGGTTGATTCGTACAAACAGAAAGAAGAAGTGGTTGGTGCTCAAGTACTGCGTAACTTCGAGAAATCTGTGATGCTACAAACGCTAGACGGTCTTTGGAAAGAGCATTTGGCTGCGATGGATCACCTTCGTCAAGGTATCCACCTGCGTGGTTATGCTCAGAAGAACCCGAAACAAGAGTACAAGCGCGAGTCGTTTGAACTGTTTGAAGGCCTACTAGATGTACTAAAAACAGACGTTGTTACCATCCTTTCTAAAGTTCGCGTTCAGCAACAAGAAGAAGTTGAAAAGATGGAAGCTCAACGTCAAGCTCAAGCTGAAGAAGCGGCGCGTCGTGCACAGGCACAACATGCAACGGCTGAAAACCAGCTAGGTGACAATGAAGCTGAAGCGGCATCTCCACAAACGGTAGTACGTGATGAGCGTAAAGTGGGTCGTAACGAGCCATGTCCATGTGGAAGTGGCAAGAAGTACAAGCAGTGTCACGGTAAAATCGCGTAAGTTTAATGAATCGTTGTTGTAGCGCATGATAGCTGCGTTGGTGGTACTCACTTACAGTCGTAAGCTCTGTGCCACCGCCTTGCTCTCAAGCACTACAACTTAGCTTCATAAAACTGATAAATAGAATATAAAGAGTCGCTTAGGCGGCTCTTTTTGTATGTAAATTTCGTGGCTTACTTTGTTACGCAAGGAAGTCGTCATTCCCTATAGCGAGGAACGAGCGTAGTAGGGAATCTCGTTTAGTTAGGCTCACGTTGTTTTATATCCCCAACTCAGTCGTTCCTCCTTCTGGAGGATGACGTATTCAGGGACTATGTGAGTTAAGCGTTTTATTAAGGAACACCAACACATGAAAAGAATCCATATTGTAGCTGGCATTATCTTTAACCAAGATAAGTCACAGGTATTTATCACTAAACGTCCGGACGACAAACACAAGGGCGGTTTTTGGGAGTTCCCTGGTGGCAAGGTTGAAGTGGGCGAAACCATTGAACAAGCTATGACTCGTGAGCTTGATGAAGAGATTGGCATCAAGGTGACAGAACAGTCTCTGTTTGAGCACCTTGAGTTTGATTACACCGATAAGTCGCTTAAGTTCGACTTCATCCTTGTGACTGACTTTGAGGAACAACCTTATGGCAAAGAAGGTCAACAAGGTGAATGGGTAAGCCTAGAATCATTGAATCAATACGCTTTCCCAGAGGCAAATGTGCCAATTTTAGAGCGAGTGATAAAAGAGTTTTCGTAATTGCTAGCCTGAGTTTGAGATTGTTGTTAGTTTAAAGAGATTAATCGATTGAACGTTGCTGCAAGAGATAAGCGGCAACCGTAACCAAAACAATGGAGATATTCGCAGTGGTAAGAATTGCAATTGCAGGAGCAGCGGGCCGCATGGGTCGCAACTTGGTGAAAGCCGCTCATCATAATTCAGAAGCAAGTGTTGGTGCTGGCTCGGAACGTCCAGAGTCATCTTTGGTCGGCGTAGATGTCGGTGAGTTATGCGGTGAAGGTCGTTTTGATGTTGCTCTAGTCGATGACCTGTCTAAAGCCATCGAAGAGTTTGACGTGATCGTCGATTTTACAGCCCCTGTTAGCACATTAGCGAATATTGAACTTTGTAAACGTCACGGTAAAAAACTGATTATCGGTACGACGGGTTTCTCTGAAGAAGAGAAGCAGGTGATTGATGCTGCTTCAAAAGAGATGGCTATCGTAATGGCACCTAACTACAGCGTTGGTGTGAACCTTGTATTTAAGCTGCTAGAGAAGGCCGCTAAAGTGATGGGCGATTACTGTGATGTCGAGATCGTTGAGGCGCACCACCGCCATAAAGTCGATGCACCTTCTGGTACTGCGATTGGTATGGGCGAAGCGATTGCTGGTGCGATGGGCAACGAGCTGAACGATGTAGCTGTATGGTCACGCGAAGGTATTACTGGCGAGCGTACTAAAGATGAGATTGGTTTCGCGACGATTCGTGCCGGTGACATTATTGGTGAACACACCGCTATGTTTGCTGATATCGGTGAGCGAGTGGAAATTACCCATAAAGCCACTGATCGAATGACTTTCGCTAATGGCGCAATCAAGGCTGCAGTCTGGTTAAATGATAAACCAGCCGGCTTTTATACCATGACTGATGTCCTAGGTTTGAATGACCTGTAAATAGATATTTATGCGCTGGCAATTGCCGGCGCTTTCTTTATTTGATACATTTCCCTTCGTAATATCCCTTTTACAAACCTCCCTATAGTTTCTTCTTATCGTCGATTTTCTCTTATTTAACTGTCTTTTTTAATGCTTATAATGTGTTTTTTGTTTTAGGTCTTTAAATTACGATCTTTTCTCTTTGTATTTATCGATTGCGTTTTGTTGCTGATATTTTTATTACTCTATGGTTGGCTAAAATGAGGGGTGAAAATTAGAAAATCGTAATATTCGGCCGAAATGAGCATGAAAGTTGAACTTTTGAAGCTTTGATGGCGTAAATTGAATTAGTCCTTACAAATGTTTAATTTCTTTTGCGTTAAATGTTGACACGTATCACGCACATCACTAAAATACCGCCAATTTGTCTAATTTCCATAAACACGCAGTTTCTGGTGTTGCAGGAAGGTAGATTTGCAAATTAAATCAATTTTAATGCATTTTTATTTCTGGAGGTTGTCTTGAAGAAGTCAGCACTACTCGTCCTAGAAGATGGGACAGTATTTCACGGTGAAGCCATTGGCGCTGTAGGTTCTGCAGTTGGTGAAGTCGTTTTTAATACCTCGATGACGGGGTACCAAGAAATCCTCACTGATCCTTCCTATTCTCAACAAATCGTTACCCTTACTTACCCTCACATTGGCAATACCGGAACCAATTCCGAAGACGAAGAATCCTCTTCAATCCACGCTCAAGGCCTTGTGATTCGCGATCTCCCTCTAATCGCTTCTAACTTCCGTAATGAACAATCCCTTTCTGATTACCTTAAGTCGCAAAACGTTGTTGGTATCGCTGATATCGATACTCGTAAACTGACGCGTATACTTCGTGAAAAAGGCGCTCAGAACGGTTGTATCGTAGCGGGTAACAATTTAGACGAAGCTTTGGCTCTAGCTAAAGCAAAAGAATTTCCTGGCCTGAAAGGTATGGACCTTGCGAAAGAAGTTACAACAAAAGAAGCGTATCAATGGAAACAAGGTTCGTGGACGCTTACGGGTGGACTTCCTGAAGCGAAAGCAGACTCTGAATTGCCATACCACGTTGTTGCTTATGACTTCGGTGCAAAACGAAACATCCTACGAATGCTTGTTGACCGCGGCTGCCGCCTAACGGTTGTTCCTGCTGAAACTTCTGCTGAAGAAGTACTAGCTCTGAACCCAGACGGTGTTTTCCTTTCAAATGGCCCTGGTGACCCAGAACCATGTACTTACGCAATTGAAGCGACAAAAGTGTTCCTAGAAAAAGGCTTACCAATCTTCGGTATTTGTCTAGGTCACCAGATTCTTGCTCTTGCGTCAGGCGCTAAGACAGTGAAGATGAAGTTTGGTCACCACGGTGCAAACCACCCGGTTAAAGATTTAGATCGTGATGTTGTGATGATTACTTCGCAAAACCACGGCTTTGCTGCTGACGAAGAAACCCTTCCAGAGACACTACGTGCAACGCACAAATCACTATTTGATGGTTCTCTACAAGGTATTCACCGTACAGACAAACCAGCATTCAGCTTCCAAGGTCACCCTGAAGCAAGCCCAGGTCCAGAAGACGCAGCGCCGTTATTCGACCACTTTATTGAACTAATCAAACAGCACACAGCGTAATTCGGAGTAGTAGACAATGCCAAAACGTACTGACATTAAAAGTATTCTTATTCTAGGTGCTGGCCCGATCGTTATCGGCCAAGCATGTGAGTTCGATTACTCTGGTGCTCAAGCTTGTAAAGCGCTTCGCGAAGAAGGTTACCGAGTTATTCTTGTAAACTCGAACCCAGCGACAATCATGACTGACCCAGATATGGCCGATGCAACTTACATCGAACCTATCCAATGGGAAGTTGTGCGTAATATCATCGCTAAAGAGAAGCCTGATGCAGTTCTACCTACTATGGGTGGCCAAACTGCATTGAACTGTGCTCTAGACCTAGAAAAGCACGGTGTTCTTGAAGAGTTCGGTGTTGAAATGATTGGTGCAACGGCTGACGCTATCGATAAAGCAGAAGACCGTTCACGCTTCGATAAAGCAATGAAAGCAATTGGCCTTGAGTGTCCAACTGCTGATACAGCGAAAACGATGGAAGAAGCTTACAAAGTTTTAGACATGGTTGGCTTCCCTTGTATCATTCGTCCATCGTTCACGATGGGTGGTACTGGTGGCGGTATCGCTTACAACAAAGAAGAATTTGAAGAAATCTGTCGTCGTGGTTTGGACCTATCTCCAACTAATGAACTTCTTATCGATGAATCACTTATCGGTTGGAAAGAGTACGAGATGGAAGTGGTTCGTGACAAAAACGACAACTGCATCATCGTATGTGCGATTGAAAACTTCGACCCAATGGGTATTCACACAGGTGACTCAATCACTGTGGCTCCAGCTCAAACGCTGACAGATAAAGAATACCAACTAATGCGTAACGCATCTCTAGCAGTATTGCGTGAGATTGGTGTTGAAACAGGTGGTTCAAACGTACAGTTTGGTATCAACCCGAAAGATGGCCGTATGGTTATCATCGAGATGAACCCACGTGTATCTCGCTCTTCAGCACTAGCTTCTAAAGCAACAGGTTTCCCAATCGCTAAGATTGCAGCGAAACTGGCTGTTGGCTTCACGCTAGACGAGCTAATGAATGACATCACTGGCGGCGCAACGCCAGCATCATTCGAACCAACAATCGACTACGTAGTAACTAAGATTCCTCGTTTTAACTTCGAGAAATTTGCAGGTGCTAACGACCGTCTAACGACGCAAATGAAGTCTGTTGGTGAAGTTATGGCTATCGGCCGTAACCAACAAGAATCTCTACAAAAAGCACTTCGCGGCCTAGAAGTTGGCGCGACTGGTTTTGACGAAATGGTAGACCTAGATGCACCAGATGCTCTAACGACTATCCGTCACGAACTGAAAGAAGCTGGCGCAGAGCGTATTTGGTACATCGCTGACGCATTCCGTGCTGGTATGTCGGTAGATGGTGTATTCAACCTAACGCAAATCGACCGTTGGTTCCTAGTTCAAATCGAAGACATCGTTAAGCTAGAGCAAGAACTTAAAGCGAAAGGCTTTGCTGGTCTGAACAAAGACGAGCTAAACAAGCTTAAGCGTAAAGGTTTTGCTGATGCGCGCCTATCTAAGATTCTAGGTGTAGCGGAAAGCGAAATCCGTCGTCTGCGTGACCAGTACGATATCCACCCAGTGTACAAGCGTGTAGATACATGTGCGGCTGAGTTCTCTTCTGATACAGCTTACATGTACTCTTCTTACGATGACGAGTGTGAAGCGAACCCAACAGACAAAGACAAGATCATGATTCTAGGCGGCGGTCCAAACCGTATCGGCCAAGGTATTGAATTTGACTACTGTTGTGTACATGCATCACTAGCACTACGTGAAGATGGTTACGAAACTATCATGGTTAACTGTAACCCTGAGACAGTTTCTACAGACTACGATACATCTGACCGTCTGTACTTCGAACCAGTAACTCTGGAAGACGTACTAGCAATCGCACGTGTAGAGAAGCCAAAAGGCGTTATCGTTCAGTACGGTGGTCAAACACCACTTAAACTGGCTCGTGCTCTTGAAGCTGCTGGTGTACCAATCATCGGTACTAGCCCAGACGCAATCGACCGTGCAGAAGACCGTGAGCGTTTCCAAGTTGCTGTAGACCGCCTAGGCCTACTTCAGCCAGAGAACGCGACAGTAACAACGATGGAGCAAGCGGTTGAGAAATCTCGCGAAATCGGCTTCCCACTGGTTGTACGTCCTTCTTACGTACTTGGTGGTCGTGCGATGGAAATCGTATACGACGAGCAAGATCTACGTCGCTACTTCAACGAAGCAGTTAGCGTATCAAACGAATCTCCAGTACTACTTGATAGCTTCCTAGACGACGCTGTTGAAGTCGACGTTGATGCGATTTGTGACGGTGAACGCGTTGTTATAGGCGGTATCATGGAGCATATCGAGCAAGCGGGTGTTCACTCAGGTGACTCAGCATGTTCTCTTCCTGCATACACGCTAAGCCAAGAAATCCAAGACGTAATGCGCGAGCAAGTTGAAAAGCTAGCGTTTGAGTTGGGTGTTCGTGGTCTGATGAACACGCAGTTTGCTGTTAAGAACAATGAAGTGTACCTAATCGAGGTTAACCCTCGTGCAGCACGTACGGTTCCATTCGTATCTAAAGCAACTGGCGCGCCAATCGCTAAGATTGCAGCTCGTGTAATGGCAGGTCAATCTCTAGAGTCTCAAGGCTTTACGAAAGAAATCATCCCACCTTACTATTCAGTGAAAGAAGTTGTACTTCCATTCAACAAGTTCCCTGGTGTTGACCCACTGTTAGGCCCAGAAATGCGCTCTACTGGTGAAGTTATGGGTGTTGGCGCGACATTCGCAGAAGCATACTCTAAAGCTGAATTGGGTTGTGGTCACATCTACCCTGAAGGCGGTCGTGCATTGCTTTCTGTTCGCGAAGGCGACAAAGAGCGTGTTGTTGACCTAGCATCTAAGCTATCTAAGCTTGGTTACCAGCTAGACGCAACTCACGGTACTGCGGTTATCCTTGGTGAAGCGGGTATCAACCCACGTTTAGTAAACAAGGTACACGAAGGTCGTCCTCACATTCTTGACCGTATCAAGAATAACGAGTACACGTATATCGTGAACACTGCAGCTGGCCGTCAAGCGATTGAAGACTCTAAAGTTCTTCGTCGTGGAGCACTTGCTGAGAAAGTGAACTACACGACTACGCTAAACGCTGCATTCGCGACTTGTATGGCGCACACTGCAGACGCGAAAACTTCAGTAACTTCAGTTCAAGAGCTACACGCTCAGGTTAAAGCTTCTCAAGCTTAATAGCCTAAAGTGTATCGCTGTTAAGCGGATATGAATGCTCAAAGCCCACTCTTCGGAGTGGGCTTTTTTATGTCTGTTAGATAGCATGAGTTAAATGATGAAAATCAGGAATAGGTTACAATCTTGTGTTTCGTTATTGCTCGTCTGCCGTGAGTGGTAACTTGTCGCTACACAGGACTTTAAGGCGTTGGGTATATGGAAATCACTCTAGAAATATTGGCTATCTTGTTTGTTGTCGCAACGGCAGCAGGCTTTATTGATGCAATGGCTGGCGGCGGTGGGTTATTGACTCTACCAGCATTGCTAGCGGCTGGAGTTCCACCAACGCAGGCACTGGCAACCAATAAACTCCAAAGCTCCTTCGGCAGCTTCTCTGCGAGTTGGTATTTCGTGCGCAATGGTATCGTCAGTATTAAAGAGATGCGCCTCGCTATCTTTTGTACCTTTATTGGTTCTGCAATTGGTGCCGAGCTAGTCCAACACATTGATGCGAGCTTACTGACCAGTGTTATCCCGTTGCTGCTCATCGCTATCTCTCTCTATTTCCTGTTAGCCCCCCAAACTAGAGCGTCTGAAGGAAAACAGAAGATCTCTGAGGCGATGTTTGCCCTGTGTGTTGGTGGCGGTGTGGGTTTCTATGATGGCTTTTTTGGCCCAGGAACAGGTTCTATCTTCACCGTCTGCTTTGTTGCGATTGGTCACTTCTCGTTAGTCGATGCAACGGCGCGCACTAAGGTACTTAACTTTACCTCGAATATCGCGGCCTTAATTTTCTTTATTTTGGCTGGTTTGCCAATTTGGGAGTTGGGTTTAGTAATGGCAGTCGGCGGTTTTATGGGCGCTCAGCTTGGCGCTAAAGTGGTGGTGACAAAAGGGCAGAAATGGATTCGCCCTCTTGTGATCGCGATGTCGATGCTAATGGCGTCTAAACTGCTTTGGGAACAGCATCAACAATGGATTCTATCAGTGTTTTAACACGTGGAGACTGATAACTATTTGGTCTGACACAGATATGAATTGGTCGAATTAAGCCTGCTAATTCGTGGAAGCTATACAGATATTTAGGCTCAATATTGAGTGTTTTTACGATTGAGAGTGGGATTAAGGCCGGTCCAGTCCCACCCAATGCAAGTTGTGCTGCTGCGGTGTAGGCATCCATCTCCATCAAGGGTTTAATACCAAACTTTTCTAACACTGAGAGCTGATAAGAGTTGGCAGGGTTGGTCATATCGTTGGTAATCACCAATGGAGGAAGCTCCGTTAACGGCGACTTACTCACTATGTAAAACGGCTCATCAAATAGATGAAAGGTCATCAACCCATGATGCGGTGGCAACAAGCCAGCACACAACCCCAAGGTCGCCTTGCCAGATTGCACTCGCTCTATGATTCTTGGCGTGTGGTTGGTGGTTATGGTGATGTACTTATCTTGCTGGATAAATTGGCCCATCATCTCACCTAAATAACCGGCTATCAGAGACTTAGAGCTGTCTAGGGTGATGAGAGTGGTATCTTCCAACTCTTGCTGTTCATAAATAAGCCCGCGAAGTTCATTGAATGTAGGGCCAATACTCTCGATTAATGCAAGCGCATCTGGCGTGAGTTTTATCTGTCGGCCACTCGGCTCAATGAGCTTTTTACCTAGCTTCTTTTCTAAATTCGCAATCCGTTTACTGACCGCTGATTGGCTGATATAAAGCAAACTGCCTGTGCGGCTCATGGTCTTTGCTTTACTCAATACCAGTAGAGTTTCGATTCCTTCGAGTAGCATTGGGGTATATTCATGAAAGTTGGGAATGATTGAATCAAGTTACCTGAAACGACATTCATTCTCTAGTCTTGAGCTCATAGATATCAAACAAGCTAGGAGTTTTGAAGCTAGTCCGTCAGTTAATTAGTCAGTTACTTAGGTTCTCTTAACTAGGCACGCGATGCGTTGGCCGAAATAGAAAGCAGTCTGAAGATCGTTGCTGTTGATGTGATTACTGGTGCTATCTGCCATCTCATCTTCACTGGCGACCAAACCAATGCTTGATCCTGTGCGATTCAAACCTAAGTTATCAATGTGCTTTGAGATATCAAGCCCTGCCCAAATCATGCCATGCTGACAAGCCAGAGTGAAAAAGCTCAACAAGGTTTGTTGTTGCTCACCGTTAAGGCTGCCGCCAGTGGTAAAGCCTGCTGCGAGTTTATTTCGCCACGCTTTCTTACAGTAGCTATCACTGCTTGCATCCATAAAACTCTTAAACTGCGCGGCTGGTGAACCCATGTAAGTCGGGGATCCAAAGATAATGGCGTCACAGTTATCTAATGACTTGAGCTTATCGTCATTGTCATACCTTCCTTCGACCACTTCAGAAGATAGCACTTCGACAAGGAGTACTGAGTTAGGTTGTTGAGTGTTAATACCTTCAGCGATTGTCTCTGCAACTTGCTTAGTTGCTCCATTCTTAGAGAAGAAAACAATGCCCACTTTACCAATACCCATCTTGAACTCCCGTTTGCCAATGTTAGTAAATAAAATCTTTTATAAAGCTATTTGTTTATTAATATAGCCTGTGGACTAGATAAGTAAATAAAAAACATTACTAAATTGGTGGGCTAATGGACTAACTAAATTGAGTTTTAGGAAAGGAGGGGATCTTTGATGAGTGGAAATAGAGGGTATAGTGATTTGAAACCGGATCAAAAAAGGCTCCTTTACGGAGCCTTTCTCTTTGTAATGATAGCTTATTTGATGGCGAAGGTCGGCAATGATAAATGCCAGCGAATAGCGCCAAGTCTAATCAATAGTGTTGAGAACACGCCGGCCAGAAATGCAGTTTCTGAGTCGTGCCCCATACTGATCGCCATGGTGTGGAAAGCGCCACCAATGATACAAGCGGTCGCGTAGACTTCACTTCTTAGAATCATTGGCACTTCACGGGCAAGTACGTCACGGATAATACCGCCACCGCAGCCGGTGATGACACCCATGATGATAGCAACTAATGCAGAATCTTGATAAATCAGTGCTTTTTCTACACCAATGCCAACAAATACCGCTAAGCCTATCGCATCACATACTGGCAGGATCCACCAAGCCAGGCGTTTGGGGCGTCTTACTATAATCATGGTCAGCAAGCAGGTGGTGATGATGACCCAAAGATAGGTGGTGTCGGTGATCCAAAACACGGGAGTTGCACCCAGAGCCATGTCTCGAATTGTACCGCCACCAATTGCGGTTACACTGCCTAAAACGGCTACGCCAAAGGGGTCCATCTTAAGACGGCCAGCGACAAAAACGCCTGAGACGGCAAAGATGGCAGTGCCAAATAAATCGATAATATAAAGCAGCATGGAGTCCATGATACTGGTGCTCTTATGGTTAAAATTGTAGGGACAGGTCGGTGGCGAATTGTACGAAAAAACGCAGCAAATAGTTAGTGATTTTGCCTAGCTCTATCGAAGAAATCGCACACTTGTTGGATCGCTTGCAAAGTTCTCGTTGTTGGGCGATTAATCCAGTCAGAATTGAGTGACCAAATCTGATTTTGAGCAACTGCTGGGATCTCATTTTGCCAAGTTTGCCACATGGTTCCATTCTCAATCGCGTGCTGAGACGTGAAGATCACTTGCGGTTTCCTTAATACAACTTGTTCAATACCAACTTGCGGATATGGGGAGGCGCTGTCTTCAAAAATATTGTGGCCACCACAAAACTCAAACACCTCACTTGGCCAGTGCCCTTGAGCAACAGTGATGATCGGCTTCTCACTGAGTTGGTAGAAGTAGTTTACTGGCTCGGCATCTTTGTATTTTAGTCTCAACGCGTTGAGCTGCTCTCTGTATTGCTGAGCATTATTTTCGCCAATACTTGGATCGCTAGCGTATTGGCTCAGTTGTTCAATATTGGTTGCGATACTGTCTAGGCTTTTGGTCTTGGAGTAGTAAATATTAAAACCAAATTGCTCTAGTTTCGCGAGCTCTCTGGGCGGGTTTCCGGCTGGCCACGCAAGAATCAAATCAGGCTGAAGAGCGATGATCTTCTCAACCTTGATACCTTGATAGTTTGCCACTTTTTCAAGCTTATCGGCTTGTGGTGGGTAATCACTTCGTTCACTTACGGCAACAAGGCTGTTGCCTAAACCTGCGCTGTACGCGAGCTCAGTGGCATGAGGAGCAAGGCTGACCACGCGTTGAGCTGGCTGTACTTTTTCTTGAGTCCGTGGTGCTTCTTCTGCAAATGATAAAGGCAGCCATAAGCTGGAAGACAAAATAGTAAGGCTTGTAACAAGTGCTGAAGGTTTCACTCTAAATCCCTTGGTGAATAAATAGTAAGGCTAGGCTTTGTAAAAATATCCAGATAGCGATGCGACCAAAGAGTAGTTTCTGAACCTGAGACAGATGCAGAGCTGACGGTGCGATTCTTCCGCCTAATTTCGCGCGAATGGCTTTAGTGTTGTCGTAAATCGCAGGACCACCTAATGATAACTCCAGCTTGTTGCCAACGGCCGTGATCAACCAGGCAGGGCCGGGCAGTGGCCAAGAGCGACTCTGAACTAACATCATCTTAAACGTGTGTGTGGCTTTATCACCACATACGATCATCAAAGCAAAAAAACGCATCGGTATAAATTCGAGAATCGCGACTATCTTGATCGCCGTTGAGCCGAACGGAGAAAACTGCTTGCGACTTGGCGACCAAGCTCGAGCTAATTCGACCACAAGGCGATACATTAACGCGGCGATTCCACCACCAATGGCGTACCAGAACAACACACAAACTACGTTACGAGCGTAGCCCATGATGATGGTTTCTGTGGCGGCTTTGCCTAGGCCAAGTGACGAAAGTGATTCAGTTTGACGATTGATAATCGGAGCCAGTAACTGACGAGCAGCAGCTTTATCTTCTCGGCCTAATGCTTTGATTAACTGATTTGCCAGCTTTTCATTATTGCGCCAATCAATTGCGAGTAATAACAGTGCTAATTCAAATAGTTGAGATTGCCAAACCAATGGTTGCAGTGCCAGAAGAATAACCAGAGTCGGCAGTACCATTAACCCCCAGGCTAATGTGCCTGAGATTAAACTTTGGGAATAGTTGTGGTTGTTATTAACCTTGCTTGCTAAAAGCTCAGCAAACTTATGCCATAAGGTCGTGGGGTGTGCGGCATGGGGGATAGGTAAAATTAAATGAAAAAGCAGTGCTCCCCACATCACAAGGAGCACGCCATTTGCAAATACCTGATCAAACAGTGTTTGCATGTCTAGTCGCTTACTTTAGTAGGGCAACCATCTTGATAACCATTTCAGAAGAGCTTTGCGCTGCTAGTGGCAGGAACTCTTCGAAGCTCATTGGTGATTCTTTGTCTGCAACGTCAGAGATTGCACGAACAACCACGAATGGTACTTGGAATTGGTGACAAGCTTGAGCGATAGCCGATGCTTCCATCTCTACAGCAACGACAGATGGGAAGTGCTTGCGGATGAACTCTTGGCGTTCTGCTGTGCAAACAAATGCGTCGCCAGTACAGATAAGACCGCGAACGGCATGCTTATCTTCCATTTGTGCTAGCGCTTGTTCAGCAACAGCCATCAGTTTGTCGTCAGCTTTGAACGCTGCTGGTTGACCTGCCATTTGGCCAATTTCGTAACCGAAAGCTGTAACGTCTGCATCGTGGTGACGAACTTCAGTCGAGATAACCACATCGCCAAGGTTCAGTGTTGAATCAAAACCGCCAGCAGAGCCTGTGTTTAGAACGACATCTGGTTGGTATTCGCTTAATAGGATTGAAGTACCAACAGCTGCTGCTACTTTACCAATGCCAGATTGAAGCAAAACAACGTCAACACCATTTAGCTGACCAGAGAAAAAGGTACAACCGCCTTTATTAACTTCAGTAATGTCTGAAATTGCTGCTTTTAGGATCGCAACTTCTTGCTCCATTGCGCCAATGATGCCGATTTTCATGTGTAGTCTCTTAATAAATAATATTTAAACAGTAGAGCGAAATTGTAGCATGGATAAGAAGTATCGAGCGACTGCCCATAGGCACTTCTCATCCGAATAGCAGCGATTTATCTGCGTATTCTTTTATCTACTTGATTAGGCCTTCGCTTTTCAAGCTAGCACGAAGTTGTTCAGCTCGTTTCCGGTTTACGCCAAAATCAGAATGGCCAGTACGAGACTCTGAACGCACGATCAGTTTGCCATCGGTGATTTTAAGTTCTAAGTCATCGACAAAGCGCATGATGCGAGAGGTACATTCAACACGCAGATAATCTTCTGTTTTACTCGCGGTTTTCGATCCCGGTAAGGTTAGTGCAACCTGCTCAATCGCATCTAAGTTCGCTGAATCTGACAACTCAAACGCGGCCAATGCATGTTGCTCACGGTCATCTTGAGTTGATACGCAGTTTGGTTTGTCTCCACAAGGTGATGAAGTTCTATCTTTCATGTCCGTGATTCCTTGGCTGCAAGCGGTTAACGTTAAAAGTGATAGCGAGAGGAGAGCGGCTTTTTTCATAGTGTTTCCTATGGCGTTGTTTTAATTTTAATTGTAGTTTTCGGTATTCGTTAATTTGCGATTGTTTTACGTATTCTTTGTTATGCCGTTGGTAAAACGTATCGAACTTAAAAAAGGATCCATATACGGATCCTCTTTTTATAGTAATGGCTTGATTAATAGCGGAAACTTTAGATTAGTCACACTTCTAGGTAATCCAATATTCCTTCTGCGGCTTTGCGGCCTTCATCGATAGCGGTCACCACCAAGTCAGATCCTCGAACCGCATCACCACCTGCAAAGATCTTGCTGTTGGTGGTTTGGTATTGAAACTCTTGTTTGCCGGAGGCTTTGATTCGCCCCCATTGATCGAGTTCCACACCGAAAGGTTCTAACCATTCCATCGCATGAGGTTGGAAACCAAATGCCATGATCACAGCATCGGCTTCAAGAACATGTTCACTGCCTTCGACAGGTTCTGGACGACGACGACCAGCTTCATCTGGCTCACCCAAAGCAGTTTTCACGACTTTGACACCAACCACATGACCAGCGTTGTTAAGCTCTAAGCCAATAGGTTGTAGGTTGAACTTGAACTTCACACCCTCTTCACGTGCATTTTTTACCTCACGGCGAGAGCCCGGCATGTTCGCTTCATCTCGGCGATAAGCACACACAACATTCGCGGCATGCTGACGTACCGAAGTTCGGACACAGTCCATCGCCGTATCACCACCACCAAGCACGACCACTTTTTTGCCCTTCATGTCGATGAATGGCGTTGGGTTATCCAGTTCCATTACCTTATAGGTATTGGAAACAAGGAATGGTAGAGCATCATAAACGCCCGGTGCGTCTTCGTTGTCTAAGCCAGCACGCATGTTTTTGTAGGTACCGACACCTAAGAAGACAGCGTCGTAGTCATCGACAAGTTGCTGAAGTTGAACGTCTTTACCGACTTCGGTATTCATTTTAAATTCGACCCCCATTCCACTAAAGATACGGCGACGGTTTTCCATGATGCCTTTTTCAAGCTTGAACGATGGGATACCAAACGTCAGTAGGCCACCGATCTCGGGGTAGCGGTCAAATACCACGGCCTTCACACCGTTTCGAACTAAGATATCAGCTGCAGCAAGCCCTGCGGGGCCAGCGCCGATGATAGCGACTTTTTTGTCGGTCCATTCAACGTGAGACATGTCTGGCTTCCAGCCCATCTCAAACGCTTTGTCATTGATGTATTTTTCAATGTTGCCGATGGTTACTGCGCCGAAATCATCATTGAGGGTACAAGATCCCTCGCACAGTCGGTCCTGAGGACAAACTCGTCCACACACCTCAGGTAAACTGTTGGTTTGGTGAGACAGTTCAGCGGCTTCGATAATGCGTCCTTCATTGGCAAGCTTAAGCCACTGAGGGATGTAGTTATGGACTGGACATTTCCATTCACAGTAAGGATTACCACAGTCTAGACAGCGGTCAGCTTGCGCCTTGGCTTGCTGTTTAGTGAAAGGTTCGTAGATCTCTACAAACTCAATCTTACGTATCTTGATCGGTTTCTTCGCTGGGTCTACGCGATTCACATCAATAAATTGGTATACATTCTGGCTCATTATTGGCTCCTTCCAATTATTGCGCTTGAACACGAAGTTCAGCTGAGCTGCGGCTTTGGTGGCCGAGCAAGGTGTTGAGATCTGCCGTCTTTGGCTTCACTAGGTAGAATTTCGGAATCCATTCATCAAAGTTCGCCAGAATCGCTTCAGCGTGTACTGAACCTGTCTCTTCTAAGTGCTCTGCAATCAAACCACGCAGATGTTCTTGGTGGATGTATAGGTCAGATAGAGAAAGTGCCTCGACCGACTCATTATTAACTCGGCCTTGGAAGTCTTCGTTCTTATCCATTACATAAGCGAAGCCACCCGTCATACCCGCACCGAAGTTGACGCCAGTTGCGCCAAGGATAGCAACTATACCGCCCGTCATGTATTCACAAGCGTTGTCACCCGCACCCTCAATCACGGCAACCGTGCCTGAGTTACGTACGCCAAATCGTTCGCCAGCCGTACCTGCAGCGAATAACTTGCCTCCGGTTGCACCATACAGACAGGTGTTACCAATGATGGTCGCTTCGTTACAAGTAAACGCTGTGCCTTGGTGGGGTTTGATCACTACTTTGCCGCCCGCCATGCCTTTGCCGACATAGTCATTGGCATCACCCGTCAGATACAGCTCTACGCCGCCAGCGTTCCAAACCGCAAAGGATTGGCCTGCTGTACCATCGAGATACAACTTAATGGGTGAGCCTGCCATGCCTTGGTTACCGTAACGTTTGGCAATTTCGCCAGAGATACGTGCGCCTATCGAACGGTCTGTATTAATCACGTTGTAGTAGAGGCTGGTGGACTGTCGTTTCTCAATCGCATCGAGTGCATCATCAAGAATCTGCTGGTTGAGCTGAGCTTTATCAAATGGTGCGTTTGGCTCGGTCCAAAACAGCGGGTGACCTTCCGGAGATACTGGAGCTTCGAGTATTGAAGATAGATCGAGTTTGCTCTGTTTCGCTGTGAGGCCTTGAACGGCTTCTAGTAAGTCCGTACGTCCAATCAGGTCTGTAAGTTTTTCTACACCAAGCTCCGCAAGGTATTGGCGAACTTCATCGGCTAGGCCAGTAAAGTAGTTCACCACCATGTCTGGCAGGCCTTTGAAGTATTCACGGCGTAGCGTTTCATCTTGAGTCGCAACACCCGTTGCACAGTTGTTTAGGTGACAAATTCGTAAGAACTTACAACCCATCGCGACCATTGGCGCAGTCCCGAAACCAAAGCTTTCAGCACCGAGAATCGCGCCTTTAATCACATCAAGGCCAGTTTTCAGACCACCATCGACTTGTAGACGGATCTTATGACGAAGCCCGTTAGCAACCAATGCTTGCTGGGTTTCCGCGAGTCCTAGCTCCCAAGGACAGCCAGCGTATTTCACCGAAGTCAGTGGGCTTGCCGCGGTACCGCCGTCGTAACCTGAAATGGTGATCAGATCCGCATAGGCTTTTGCCACACCTGTTGCAATCGTGCCGACACCCGGTTCGGATACTAACTTCACTGAAACTAAGGCTTTAGGATTCACTTGTTTAAGGTCGAAAATCAGCTGTGCCAAATCTTCGATGGAATAGATATCGTGATGTGGAGGAGGGGAAATCAGCGTGACCCCTTGAACTGAGTATCTCAGTTTGGCGATTTCTGCCGTGACTTTATGACCTGGCAGCTGACCACCTTCACCGGGTTTCGCACCTTGCGCGACCTTGATTTGCAGAACATCTGCATTGGTTAAGTAATGCGGCGTTACGCCAAATCGACCAGACGCAATCTGTTTGATGCGCGAGTTGCGGTCAGTCCCAAAGCGTCGTGGGTCTTCACCACCTTCACCAGAGTTGGAGTAGCCTCCTAATCGGTTCATCGCCATAGCCAGTGCTTCATGAGCTTCTGGGCTCAAAGCTCCAATCGACATCGCAGCCGAGTCAAAGCGCTTAAACAGATCGCTACTTGGCTCTACTTGCTCAAGTGTTAGTGGTTTATCGGCTTTTTTCAGGCTCATTAAGTCACGTAACATTGCCGCAGGGCGAGCATTTACCTGTTTAGCAAAAGATAGGTAATCCGAAGTTTCGCCAGTTTTAACTGCGGTTTGCAGTGTGCCAACTACATCTGGGTTGTAGGCGTGATATTCACCGCCATGGACGTATTTCAGTAAACCGCCGTGTTCGATCGGTTTGCGCTTAGTCCACGCTTTACGAGATAAGTTATAGATATCTTGTTGGAAATCGCTAAAGCTTGCGCCTTGGATTCGTGTGGTAACTCCGCGGAAACAGAGCTTAACAACATCGGAATGTAGGCCAACGGCTTCGAAAAGTTGCGAACAACGATATGAAGCAATCGTAGAAATACCCATCTTCGACATGATCTTATACAGACCTTTGTTGATGCCGTTTTGGTAGTTCTGCATCGCGGTACGATAGTCTTTATCTAAAGAACCATCATCCAACATTTTACCTAACGCTTCATAAGCAAGGTATGGATAAACCGCGGTCGCACCGAAGCCAAGTAGAACTGCGAACTGATGTGGGTCACGAGCAGTGGCTGTCTCAACCACGATGTTGGCATCACAACGCAGGTTAGTATCAGCAAGCCTTGTTTGAACCGCGCCAACCACCATGGCTGCAGGGATCGGTAGTTTGCCTTTTTCTAAACCTTTGTCCGATAGCACAACTAAAACCGCACCCTCACGGACTTCTTGTTCCGCGCTATCACATACCGCTTTGATCGCTTGTTCGAGATCTTGATGATTCGGGTCGTAGTGCATACTGAGAATGACATGACGGTAATGTTTCTGACTTAACTGCAGAAGCTGTTGCATGTCTGAGTAAAGCAGTACTGGCGAATCAAACGTCACACGATAGGCGTGACCGTCTGTTTCACAGAACACGTTCATCTCTTTACCGATACTGGTCGCCAAAGACATCACGTGTTTTTCACGCAATGGATCAATCGGAGGGTTGGTGACCTGTGCAAACTTCTGACGGAAGTAATCAGTAACCAGACGCTCTTTTGAAGAGAGAACAGCCATCGGCGTATCATCGCCCATTGAGCCTACTGCTTCTTGCCCCATATCACCAAGTACACGCAGTACTTGGTCGGACTCCTCGTTGCTCATCGCAAACTGTTTTTGGTAGGTCTTGAGCGTGTCATCGTCAAAGCTACGCTTACCGACTTGGTCATCTTGCAACGCAGAAAATGGCGTTAATTTGTGAACATTCTTTTCCATCCACTCTTTATATGGGTGGCGGCTTTTGAGGTCATTATCGATTTCATTAGATTGCCACAGTTTGCCGCGGCGAGTATCTATCACCAGTAACTCACCTGGACCAACACGACCTTTTTCTGCAACTTCATCCGGTGCGTAGTTCCAGATACCGACCTCAGATGCCAGTGTGATTAGATTGTCTTTGGTAATCACATAACGCGCTGGTCGCAGGCCATTTCTATCAAGGTTACATGCGGCGTAACGACCATCAGAAAGTACGATGCCAGCAGGGCCATCCCACGGTTCCATGTGCTTGGAGTTGAAGTCGTAAAAGGCACGCAGATCTGGGTCCATGTCTGGGTGATTTTGCCAAGCGGGCGGCACAAGCATGCGCATCGCTCGGAACACATCCATACCACCGGCAAGGAACAGGTCGAGCATGTTATCTAGGCTTGATGAATCTGAGCCTGTCTCATTCACAAAGGGTGCAGCCGTTTGTAAGTCGGGCAGCAACGGTGAAGAGAATTTATAGGCACGAGCCTTGGCCCATTGGCGGTTACCTTCGATGGTATTGATCTCACCATTGTGCGCCAAATAGCGGAATGGTTGAGCCAGTGGCCAGCGTGGTTGTGTGTTAGTTGAGAAACGCTGGTGGAACAGACATATTGCCGATTCCATACGTAAGTCTGCAAGATCGAGGTAAAATCGCGGAAGATCGGCGGGCATACACAGACCTTTGTAGACCATTACTTGTGTTGAAAGGCTACAAATATAGAAATCTTTGTCTTCGGTGATCTGCTTTTCAATTCTGCGACGAGCAATGTATAGGCGGCGTTCGATATCACGCTCACGCCAGCCTGCAGGTGCTGAGATAAACACCTGTTGAATGTTGGGAACCGAGTCTTTCGCGATGGGACCCAAAACGTCGGTGTTAGTCGGCACGACACGCCAACCTGCAACGGTGAGTGTCTCTTGAGCGAGCTCTTTATTGACGATGTCTTGCGCGGATTGCGCCTTGATTGGGTCTTGGCTGAAGAAAATCATGCCGACAGCGTATTGCTTGCCGAGCTTGAAGTTATTCTCTTCTGCGATGATTCTGAGGTAAGAGTCTGGCTTCTGTAGTAATAAGCCACAGCCATCTCCGGTTTTACCATCCGCAGCGATACCACCACGGTGTGTCATGCGATCTAGGGCTGAAATAGCAGTTCTTACCAACTTATGACTAGGTTGGCCTTCCATTTGCGCTATTAAACCAAATCCACAGTTGTCTTTTTCAAGACTAGGATCATATAGAGCCATTGCAATTCTCCCTTTTGCTTCTCTGTCATCCAGACAGTAAATGACTAACTATTCATGTACTTGTTGTTTTTTATAAACTGATAGTTTGCTTTAGCCAGTTAAAACGTTATTGGTTGTGTTAACAAAACCGATTGATTTTATTTTCATCAGCTTTACAACGTATAGCTAATTGTGTTTAAGGTCAAGTTCATGGTTAATTATCATGCATAAACGCGATTAGCCACTTAATAATCTAAAATAGTCGATGGATATCAATGAGATATACAAGGTGGATGTTAACGGGATTTAACATATACAACCGGGGGATTTTGAAAGCGCCAGAAAGCAGATAGAAAAAAGGCTAGCATCGAGTGCTAGCCAAATATAAAAGTTAGGAAGGGTGTTGCTTTTCCTCTAGGCTAACGTCATTGACGTTAGCCCGAGAAATATTATGCGGAAAGCATGAGTGAATCAGCTTTCGCTTCTAAGTTTGAGTTACCCATTAAGAAGTCATCAATAGCAATTGCACATTCACGACCTTCATTAATACAACGTACCACTAGAGACTGACCTGTACGCATATCACCAGCAGCGAAAACGCCTTTCTGGTTAGTTGCGTAACCTTCAGAAGCGACGTTACCGCGCTCGTCCAGTTTAATGTCTAGTTGAGCTAGCACACCTGTTGGCTCTGGGTGTAAGAAACCCATTGCTAGGAATGCCATATCACAAGGGATAACACGTTCTGTGTTCGCCACTTCATCAAAGCTTGGACGCTCACCTGGTTTCGCATCTTGCCAAACGATGTCAGCAATACGTAGACCCGTCACTTGACCTTGGTCGTTACCGATGAACTCTTTAGTCAAGATGTTCCAATGACGTTCACAACCTTCCTCGTGAGAAGTCGTTGTTTTCATGATCATTGGGTATTGAGGCCAAGGCATATTTGCAGGGCGCTTCTCTGGTGGGATCGGCATGATCTCAACCTGAGTAATGCTCGCTGCTTTGTGACGGTTTGATGTACCCACACAGTCAGAGCCAGTATCACCACCACCGATAACCACAACGTGCTTATCTTGAGCGTGAATCTCTTCTGTTTTAAGATCTAGGTTGTTAGCTCGGCGGTTGTTTTGACCAAGGAACTCCATGGCAAAGTGAACGCCTTTTAGCTCACGACCTGGAATTGGTAGGTCACGAGGAACCGTAGAACCACCTGTTAGCAGGACCACATCAAACTCTTGACGTAGCTGTTGAGCATTAACATCAACACCGATGTGTTGGTTCACTTTAAACTCAACGCCAGCTTCAGCCATTAGGTTGATCTTACGATCAATCACGTCCATACCCAGTTTGAAATCTGGGATACCGAAACGCAGTAAACCGCCAACTTTCTCGTCACGTTCAAATACAGTCACTGAGTGACCTGCACTGTTTAGTTGCTCAGCAGCGGCTAGGCCAGCAGGACCTGAACCGATAACAGCCACTGTTTTACCTGTGCGAGAACGAGGTGTTTTAGGTTTTGCGTACCCTTCGCGGTACGCAGTCTCTACAATCGTTTTCTCGATATTACAGATAGTGATTGGGTCTTGGTTGATACCCAGTACACAAGCACTCTCACAAGGAGAAGGGCACACACGACCTGTAAATTCAGGGAAGTTATTGGTCGAGCTTAGGATGTTCCAAGCCTCTTCCCAGCTGTCACGGTAAACCGCGTCATTGAATTCTGGGATGATGTTACCAATCGGACAACCGCTGTGACAGAAAGGTACGCCACAGTCCATACAACGAGACGCTTGAGTATTGATCTTGTCACCAAACTCTTCGTTAAGTACGAACTCTTTGTTGTCTTCGATACGAACTGACGGGTCGAGCTTCTTTGGAAGCTCACGACCGTGTTCTAAAAATCCAGTAGGCTTACCCATTATACTGCCTCCACTTCTTCCGTTTGTGCTTGTTGTGCTTCAGCTTTACGCTTCTCAAGAACTGCTTTGTAGTCGCGTGGCATGACTTTAATTAGTGATGCAACACTTGCTTCAAAGTTGTCTAGGAAAGACTGAGCAACTTCACTTCCTGTGAATTCAACGTGCTTGGTTAGCATATCTAGTAGAAGATCTTTATCTTCTTGTTCAATTGGATCTAGGTCTACAAGTTCAGAGTTAAGCTTGGTTTCGAAGTCGCCCGCTTTATCCCAAACATAAGCGACACCGCCACTCATACCCGCAGCAAAGTTACGACCCGTTGAGCCAAGGATAATAGCAACACCGCCAGTCATGTATTCACAACCGTGGTCACCAACGCCTTCAACAACAACCTTCGCACCTGAGTTACGAACACAGAAACGTTCGCCAGCCATACCGCGAATGAAAGATTCACCTGAAGTCGCACCGTAGAAACATACGTTACCAACCACGATGTTATCTTCAGCAACGATAGATGATTTCGCATCTGGGTACAGTACTAAAGTACCGCCAGACAGACCTTTACCCCAGTAATCGTTCGCGTCGCCTTCTACTTCGAACTTAACGCCTTTCGCAAGGAACGCACCGAAAGATTGGCCAGCACTACCGTGGAACTTAACGTTCATTGGCTGTGGTAAACCTTGGTCTTTGTAAACCTTCGAGATTTCGTTCGACAGCATGGTACCTGCAGAGCGGTCCGTGTTGATGATAGGGAAGCTTGCACTTACAGCTTCGCCTTTCTCAAGTGCAGGAATCGCAGCTTGAATCAACTTACGGTCTAGAACATCTTCTAGGTTGTGGTTTTGTTGTGTCTGGTTGTAGATACCATCTTCTGCACGCGCCTGCTCAATGTGCAGTACCGGCGTTAGATCTAGGTTCTTGTACTTCCAGTGACCGATGTCATCACGAACTTTAAGTTTGTGCGATTGACCCACCATCTCATCAATAGAGCGGAAGCCAAGTTCAGCCATTACTTCACGTAGACCTTCAGCCATGTATTGGAAGAACGTTACTACGTCTTCTACGCGGCCGTCGAAACGCTCACGAAGAGTTTTGTTTTGTGTTGCGATACCAACAGGACATGTATTCTTGTGACACTTACGCATCATGATACAGCCTTCAACAACTAGAGCTGCTGTTGCTACGCCCCATTCTTCAGCGCCAAGTAACGTTGCGACTGCAAGGTCACGTGGTGTTTTCATCTGACCATCAGACTGAACAACGATACGGTTACGTAGGCCGTTTTTCAGTAGTGTTTGGTGCGTTTCTGCTAGACCCAGTTCCCAAGGCAGACCAGTGTGACGGATAGAAGACATCGGAGATGCACCCGTACCACCATCAAAACCTGCGATAAGTACCACGTCAGCTTTCGCTTTCGCTACACCAGATGCAATCGTACCTACGCCAGCTTCTGATACTAGCTTCACGTTTACACGGCCATTACGGTTCGCGTTTTTCAGATCGTAGATCAGCTGAGCCAAATCTTCGATTGAGTAGATATCGTGGTGTGGCGGTGGCGAGATAAGACCTACGCCCGGAGTCGAGTGACGCGTTGCGCCGATCCAGTCATCAACCTTATCACCAGGTAGTTGACCACCTTCGCCCGGTTTCGCACCTTGAGCCATCTTGATTTGTAGCTCATCAGCGTTAGATAGGTAGTAAGACGTTACACCAAAGCGACCAGAAGCCACCTGTTTGATTGCTGAACGTTCCCAGTCGCCGTTTTCTTTACGTTCGAAACGTGCTGGATCTTCACCACCTTCACCTGAGTTTGATTTCGCGCCAATGCGGTTCATCGCAACAGCCAGTGTTGAGTGAGCCTCATGCGAGATTGAACCAAAGCTCATTGCGCCAGTAGCAAAACGCTTAAGGATGTTCTCGATTGGTTCTACTTCTGCTAGAGGAATAGAGCCTGCAGGGTTTTTGATGAAGTCCAGTTGACTACGTAGCGTTGCTGCGTTGTCGCCTTGGTCATCAACTGCTTTTGCGTACTTCTTGAACTGACCGTAATCTTTGTTACGCGTCGACTCTTGAAGTAGAGAAATCGTTTCAGGGTTGAACAGGTGCTTCTCACCACGTTGTTTCCACTGGTAAACACCACCAACATCAAGGATCTGAGCTGGGATTTCACGAGCTGGGTAACCAACACGGTGACGAACCAGTACTTCTCGCGCGATATCGTCGATCGTTAGACCTTGGATACGAGAAACAGTACCTGTGAAGTATTTTTCAACTACTGATTTGCTAACACCAAGTGCTTCAAAGATTTGTGCACCGTGGTAAGACTGCAGCGTAGAGATCCCCATCTTAGAGAAGATCTTAAGTAGACCGCCGTTAACACCTTTACGGTAGTTATCGAATAACTCACGTGGGTGTACGTTTGGATCTAGCTTCTTCGTACGTTGCAGTTCAACAATCGTTTCAATAACTAGGTATGGGTTAACTGCGTTCGCACCGTAACCGATAAGCGTTGCAAAGTGGTGTGTCTCACGAGCGTCGCCCGTTTCAACCACGATGTCACACTTAGCACGTAGACCTTTACGGATTAGGTGGTGATGAACCGCGCCAACAGCCAGCATTGCTGGAATAGCGGCATGGTTAGAGTTAACCGCACGGTCAGTTAGTAGGATGATAGAGTAGCCATCAATCACTGCGTCTTCTGCGTATTGGCAGATACGCTTAAGTGCGCGCTCTAATTTACCTTGGTCGCCATTTGCTTGGAATACGATATCCAGTGTCTTCGCTTGAAGGTGCTCGTTATCGATTGCACGCAGTTTTTCTAACTCAGAGTTAGACAGTACTGGAGACTCAAGCTCTACTTTTTGACAGTGTTCAGGTGTTTCAGCAAGTAAGTTCTGATCTTTACCTAGGTAAGTGTTCAGAGACATAACCATACGCTCACGAATCGGGTCGATCGGTGGGTTGGTTACTTGTGCAAACAACTGTTTGAAGTAGTTTGAAAGGTGCTGAGATTGATGAGAAAGAATCGCTAGCGGCCAGTCAGCACCCATTGCAGAAAGTGGCTCGTAGCCTGTTTTCGCAAGAGGTAGAATGATTTCGTTCACTTCTTCAGAGCTCACACCAAACGATTGTTGTTTGTGGAGAAGTTTCTCTGGAGAAGGTTGACTAAATTCGTTGCTCGCATCTGGTAGCTTTTTCAAGCTCAGAAGGTTCTCTTCAACCCACTTTTCGTAGGGTTGTGCTTTAGCAATGCTGTCTTTCACTTCTTCATCAGAAATGATGCGGCCTTGCTCAAGGTCAGCAACAAAAATACGACCTGGTTGCAGGCGACCACGGTACTCAACGTTTTCAGGTGCAATCTCAACAACACCAGACTCAGACGCCATTACTAGGAAATCGTCTTTTGTTACTGTGTAGCGAGAAGGACGCAGACCGTTACGGTCTAGCGTTGCACCTACTTGAACACCATCGGTGAAACATACAGATGCTGGGCCATCCCATGGTTCCATTACGTTCGCGTGGTACTGGTAGAACGCACGACGAGTTGGGTCCATGTTTTTGTTTTCTTGCCATGCTTCCGGGATCATCATCATCAACGCATGTGGCAGAGTACGACCTGAAAGAACAAGTAGCTCAAGTGCCATATCGAAGTTTGATGAATCCGAACTACCTTCCTGACAGATAGGCAGTAGCATGTCGATTTCAGCTTGTGTAAACAGATCCGATTCTAGGATTGCTTCACGCGCTTTCATCCAGTTCAGGTTGCCGCGAACCGTATTGATTTCGCCATTATGCGCGATGTAACGGAAAGGCTGAGCTAGACGCCAACGTGGGAATGTATTGGTAGAGAAGCGAGAGTGTACCAGTGCTAGAGCTGTCACCATGGTTGGGTTTTGCAGGTCTAGGAAGTACTGAGGAACTTGTTCAGTTGTTAGCTGACCTTTGTACACCAATGTCTTGTAAGACATAGAGTTGATGTAGAAGTCATCACCGATATTTGAAACGCTTTCTAGGCATACACGAACCGTGTAGTTACGTAGAACATACAGTTTACGCTCAAGTTCTTCTGGTGTGATACCAGGGCCGCCAGAAATAAATACATGTTCAAATTGAGGTTCAGTGCTTAGTGGGTCAGCACCAATCATTGAATTGTCAGTTGGAAGTTCACGGTAACCGATCACTTCTAACTCAAGGCGTTGTGCATTGCGTTCTAGAATGTCACGACACTGTGCACGTTTGTGTTCATCTTTAGGGAAAAGTACAACACCAACACCATATTTTTCAAAAGATGGCAGCTTAATTCCAAGCTTTACGGCTTCTTCTAGTAAGAATTCGTGCGGCTTCTGTAGCAGGATACCTGCACCATCACCAGAACACGGATCGCAGCCTTGGCCGCCACGGTGTTCCATACGTGCAAGCATATCGAGTGCTTGAGTTACTACATCATGAGATTTGCGATTCTTTAGATGCGCAACAAAACCGATACCACAAGCGTCATGCTCCAATTCAGGAGTATACAGACCCTGTGAGTTCTGCTCTTGATCTACCATAGATACATCCTTCCAGTTAAATCTAGGCGCAACTTATTTGTATAAAGTCAGCCTTGTCCTTTTATATTTATGGGTCTAAACCTGCCTATGCTGGCGGTTTGAATCCTTTCCGTATCTCGCAGGAAAAGTATTGCGAGAAAAACAATCCTTAGTGATACCTGTTTATTTTTAACCACAAACTAGTGGTTTATATAGGTGGGAGTTAGATATCACCGACTTATTAGCAAGTTTTCGTTGTAAGTAAATACTCAAAAATAGCCAATATGTGTAAGTATCCTACAATTTTGTCTAGGCGAATTGCAATGAAAGTTGACCCATGTAGACCATTTTTTTCGTTTTATTTTGAATTTAATGCCTAACAAATGTGCAACATTAGGCAAATAGAGCCGATTTTTTGCATGTTTATTGATATTTGTTAGGTTGCTCGCAAAAAGCCTTGAGTAAACTAATTGGTCGAATTTTGCAGGGATGTAATTTTTTTTCAAAAAAGACTGATATTCATTCTTATTTACTTGAGTGCTTTGAAAATATGCAATTACACGAGTTGGTCAATACTATCGGCCAAGACCTTCAACGCCGTTATGGCGAGAAAGTCCACAAGCTGACGCTTCACGGTGGTTTCAGCTGCCCAAACCGAGACGGGACCATTGGTCGTGGAGGTTGTACGTTTTGTAACGTGGCTTCCTTTGCCGATGAACAAACTCAAATTCAAAGTATTGCTGACCAGTTAAAAGATCGCGCGGGTGAGATTGCTCGTGCCAAGAAGTATCTGGCTTACTTTCAGGCGTACACCAGCACTTATGCTGAGGTACAAGTGCTTAAGAATATGTATGAAGAGGCGTTAAAAGCACCTGGTGCAGAGATCGTCGGCCTTTGTGTTGGCACAAGACCAGACTGCGTGCCTGATGCGGTGTTGGATCTGTTAGCGGGTTACGTTAAACAAGGCTATGAGATTTGGCTCGAGCTTGGCCTGCAAACCGCCAATGATAAAACCCTCAAGCGAATTAACCGCGGACACGACTTTGCGGTGTATGAAACGATCACCCAGCGTGCACGCGCTTTAGGCATCAAGGTGTGTACCCACCTGATTGTTGGTCTACCAAAAGAGACTAAGCCGGATAACCTTGAAACCTTAGACAAGGTATTAGCGGTTGGCACTGATGGTATTAAGCTGCACGGCCTGCATATAGTAGAGGGCAGTACCATGGCTAAGGCGTGGAAAGCCGGAAAGCTAGAAGCCCCAAGCCTTGAAGAGTACATCGATATCGCGAGTGAGATCATTCAACGCACGCCTGCGGACGTGGTTTATCACCGTGTTTCTTCAGCGGCGAGACGGCCAACGTTACTTTCTCCTTTATGGTGTGAGAACCGCTGGTTAGCGATGACTGAAATAGGCCGTTCGCTCGATAAAACCGGTGCTCAAGGCATCAAAACTGGCTCTGCATTCGAGTACACGTTGCCTGTTTTAAACGCAGCCAATTAATAGAAATGGGTGACTGTAGGTAACAGCAGATAAAACCAACAAATAGTGGTAACATTTCCCTCACAGATTTTATGGTATAGATTGAGAGCAGATGGAACTGGTAATGACTTGGTTGTGGGACAGGGCGTATGGCTACGGTATTTATATCGTTGTTGTATTGCTGATTGCTCTCATCTGCTGGCATATCTATTCTCGTTATCAATCGCATATCGAAACGCTTCTACTTGCTACCCCGTCGCCACTCTACTTTGTTGATGTTCGAAGTGGCGAAATACTCTATGCCAATCGCCAAGCAATGCAGTTGCTTGGTATTCGACAAATTGGTGTTAACTTTCGATTCCCTACCGTTGAAAGCGAGAATAGCTTTCGCCACTACTTAACCAATCACATCAACTCTCGAGCCTTCGAGCAGGTCTCCCTGTGGGCGCTTTCTGAATTTGAGTCGTTTAAGATCAACTTAGTCGGTCGTAAGGTTCATTTTAGAAATAAGCAGGCTTGGATGATTCATGCTTCACCTTATAAGAATACTAACGAAGAAATGTCCCAAGAAGTTCGAGAGTTGAATGTTGCTCGTACCGCTTTGGATTCTTTGTCTGAGTTGATCTACGTGAAAGATCAGAAAGATCAGTTAGTGACGAGTAATCGCTCGTTTAAAAAGTTTTGGCATGGTCGTGCT
This sequence comes from Vibrio sp. 10N.286.51.C3, assembly GCF_003050065.1. Taxonomy (NCBI): domain Bacteria; kingdom Pseudomonadati; phylum Pseudomonadota; class Gammaproteobacteria; order Vibrionales; family Vibrionaceae; genus Vibrio; species Vibrio sp. 10N.286.51.C3. The sequence continues at coordinate 202,069 of NZ_PIGC01000007.1, forward strand.
GAAGAGGGCACCCTGAGTGTTTCTGGTGGAGTATTAAAAGGTCGTGTAAGTGAACGCTCTTGGACTACAGATCAAGATGGAAAAAGCTGCTTGCTTGAAACCTACCAAAGTGTCTTGCTCTCACAAGATGGATCAACCATAGGTACGCTCTCTATTAGCCATGATGTGACCGATTGGCATGACATGCAGCAGCAGCTTCGTGGCGAAATGGAGAAGCGAAAAGATACCGAAGTGGCACTTGCGCAGCGTGACACCATCTTGCAAAACATCTTGGAGGCCAGCCCAGACTCGATTGGCATCTTTAATGAAAACATGGTTTATCAAGCGTGTAATAAGCCATTTGTGGCTGCGCTAGGTATCTCTGAAGTGAGTGACTTGATCGGTAAACGCTTACAAGATGTGGTGCCACATAGTATCTATACGCGAATATCAGAAACCGATCATCAAGTGCTTCATCAAAGTAAATCGCTGCGTTATATCGACAAAGTGGTCTCAAGTGATGGAGCATTTACTTGGTATGATGTAGTCAAATCACCGTTTAGAGATCCAGCATCGAGCACTAATGGTGTGTTGATCATGGCGCGTGATATTACAGAGCGTTATCTAGCAGAACAAAAGCTTGAAGAAGCCAACCTTGAACTTGAACGCCTCAGCTTTATGGATAGCCTGACTAAAGTTTCTAACCGACGTCGTTTCGATGAACAGCTCTCGACACTGTGGCATTATCATGTGCGTGAGAAGTTACCGCTGACGATCATGCTGTGTGACATCGATTTCTTTAAAGGCTACAACGACTATTACGGACACCAGCAAGGTGATGATGCCTTGGTCCAAGTTTCTCAGGCATTTAAGCAGGTGTTGAATCGTTCATCGGACTGTGTAGCTCGTTATGGTGGTGAAGAATTCGGCTTTATTCTGCCGAATACAACGACCGAAGGTGCTCAGCTGGTGGCGCAGCGTATTCATGACGAAGTCCTAAAGTTGGAACTTGCGCATGAGAAGTCGACGGTCTCTGAATTCATCACCGTGAGTATTGGTATTGTCTCTTACATTCCGAAACCTGATGACGAGATGGAGTCGGCCGTTGCTTTGGCTGACAGTGCTCTGTATCAAGCAAAGTCTGACGGTCGAAACCGTTCTATGGTGCACCCATCCTCAATTTGCTAACTCTATAAAATCGGTGATTTTCCCACCTTCGTCTGTTTTGGTTGTTCGGTATTTATATTAATTGGATTAACCTTCGATATTGCCGCTGATCTCTTGCTGCGTGTGATGTAGCTAGCTTACCTCCTATCTTCAAACAGGGTAGAATGTTGCTAGTCTTATCGCATGGAGCGTTAAATGAAACCCATGAAAAATCTTGCCCAGTATTACGTGGATCTACTCGTAAAGCTGGGGATTGTCCGCTTTTCTATCTTACTCGCCCTAGCGCTTGTTGCCCTCGCTGTTGTTGTGCAAGTCGGTATCACCCTCGCACTCAAAGGTAATGTTGATGATATCGATATTGTCCGTTCAGTTTTCTTTGGTTTAGTGATAACGCCTTGGGCGGTTTACTTCCTATCTGTAGTCGTTGATCAGCTGGAAGAGTCTCGTCAAAGGTTAGCGAAACTGGTCTCTAAACTTGGCGACATGCGTGAGCGAGACCAAGAGCTCAACAATAAACTGCAGCTCAATATTGAGAAGCTTAATCAAGAAATTGAAGAGCGTGAAAAAGCGGAAGAAGCGCGTGCAGAAGCGATGCACGACCTTGAGAACGAGGTGTTTCAACGTGAGCGAACTCAGCTTGAACTTGCAGAACGTACGGCACTGCTACGTTCATTTATTGATGCTTCTCCTGACCTTATTTACTATCGTAATGAAGATGGTGTGTTCTCTGGTTGTAACCGTGCTGTAGAAGAGCTCACCGGCAAAACAGAAAAAGAGCTGGTTGGTTTGACTCCTTGGGATGTCTACAGTAAAGAGGTAGCCCAGCAAGTTGTTGAAACCGATAAGAAAGTCTTTTCTGATAACCAAGCGCTGACCTATGACCAATGGCTTGAATACCCTGACGGACGTAAGAGTTACTTCGAACTGCGTAAAGTTCCTTTCTATAGCAAAGATGGCCGTCACTTGGGTTTAGTCGGTTTTGGTCGCGATATTACTGAACGTAAAGAGCATCAAGAGTCGTTAGAAAAAGCTAGCCGCGATAAGACCACCTTTATCTCAACCATTAGCCACGAGTTAAGAACACCGCTCAATGGCATCATCGGCTTGAGCCGCATGTTGTTGGATAGCCAACTAACGACCGAGCAGCGTAAGCAGATGCAAACCATTAAGGTAAGCGCAGTGACATTGGGTAATATCTTTAACGATATTATCGACATGGATAAGTTCGACCGCCGTAAGCTTGAGCTCTTCCCAACCCCTATCAATTTTGAAGATTTCGTTGTCGAGATCGAGAGTATTTCTGCGTTAATGGCAGAGCAGAAAGGACTAAGGTTCGATCTAGAAAGATTGTCTGATCTTCCAGCTGCTGTTGAGGTGGATGGTACTCGTCTTAGACAGGTATTGTGGAACCTTGTCAGCAACGCGATGAAGTTCACCAAAGATGGTGGTGTGGTGATGACAGTCAGCGCCGAAATTGATGGCGACTTTGCCAACATAACGATGGAAGTAGAAGACACCGGGATTGGTATCCCTGAAAGTGAAATCGAGAAGATCTTCGCGATGTACTATCAGGTAAAATCGGGCACGGACAACTTGCACGCTGTCGGCACGGGCATTGGCCTCGCGGTCTCACAGCAGCTGATCAATATGATGGATGGCCACATTGAAGTCACCAGTGAAGAGGGCTTTGGTAGCACCTTTACGGTTTCGATTCGAGTTCCAGTGAATCACGATACTCAGGCACTGATCAAAACGCCAAGAAAGCAGTCGAATCTTAAGATCTTCATGGTTGAAGATATTGAACTCAATATCACAGTGGCTCGCTCTCTACTTGAAAGTCTGGGTCATGAGGTGACCGTAGTAATGACGGGTAAAGAGGCTCAGATTGCTTTCAACCCGGAAGACTATGACTTGGTACTGTTAGATATCCAACTGCCAGACATGACAGGTTTCGATATTGCTCAATACTACCGCGAGAAATACAGCCAACTACCGCCTTTGGTGGCATTAACTGCCAACGTGTTAAGCAACAAGCAAGAGTATTTCCAGAAAGGCATGGACGAAGCGATCAGCAAACCTTTGTCAGTTCGAGCTATTCAAGATGTCATCAGCGAGCTGATCGAAGATGCGCCAGAGGTAATTGAGAAAGTAGCGGGTACGGAGAAGGTTGAAAGCATTGAGAAAGTCGACGCCACTAAGTCTGTTCTTTCAGCTATTGATACCACTTTGCTTGATATTGATATGCTAGAGTCTTATGTTGACATTGTTGGACCAAAACCGGTTTTGGATAGCATCGTGATGTTTGAAGATATGATGCCGGAGTATATGGAAATATTGAACTCCAACATGGTCGCGAAAGATAAAGCCAGTATCGTTTCTGAAGCACATAAAATTAAAGGTGCAGCAGGTTCTATCGGCCTGAAACGCATTCAACAAGTTGCTCAGAAAGCTCAATCTCCTGACCTACCAGCTTGGTGGGAAAACATTTCAGATTGGGTCGATGAGATTAATAACGAATACCAGAATGACATTGAAGTCTTAAAGAGTTGGTTAAATCAAAGGTAGAAGAAGAATGAAAAAATTAGCATTCGCCGCATGTGTAGTGGCATTAGCGGGTTGTTCTACGCCCCAAGTAGAATGGCAGCAAGATAATCAAGTAGAAGTATCTGCAGCAACAGTCACAATGAAAAGCAACCTTTGGCACAACAAGATGCCAACGATTGGAGAGACCCAAGATAAGACTCTGCATGGTGCAATCTACCTAGAGTCAGACTCACAACTGCCAGCAACGCTTGCGGTTGAGAGTGTTACCGTTAAACAGGGTGCAGACACCTTATTGGTAACAGCTGACGATCTTGATTTAAGAACACATAGCGAAACTCAATGGGAAGTCGCTTTTGTGTGGCAACTAGAGATCGACAGCGACAAGCCTGTTGATGTGGCGGTTGAACTGAAAGATGGTGAAACCGTGAAGTGGCTAGTAGAGAAAGACGTTAAGGTTGATACGGTTTACTAAACCTTAGCGAACAATGAACAACAAAAAAGGGAGAATGCGTTGGCATTCTCCCTTTTTAATAACTATTGATTGCGCTTCTACTGTTCAAACACTAAGTGCTAAACGACTCGAAACGCGAATCGAATTAGTCTTCTAGGTCACCACAAAAGCGGTAGCCTTCACCGTGAATCGTTGCGATGATTTCTGGCGTACCAGAAACAGATTCAAAGTGCTTACGAATACGACGGATTGTTACGTCTACAGTACGATCGTGTGGCTTAAGCTCACGACCAGTCATCTTCTTAAGAAGGTCTGCACGTGTTTGGATCTTACCTGGGTTCTCACAGAAGTGAAGTAGAGCACGGAACTCTGAACGAGGTAGCTTGTAGCCTTCGCCATCTGGGCTAACCAGAGAACGACTGTTGATATCTAGTACCCAACCGTTGAACTCATACTTTTCAACGCTACGCTTTTCTTCTTGAACAGAGCTTGTGCTCATTGAACGGTTAAGAAGGTTGCGTGCACGGATAGTCAGTTCACGAGGGTTGAAAGGCTTCGTGATGTAGTCATCAGCGCCGATCTCTAGGCCAAGGATCTTATCAACTTCATTATCACGACCAGTTAAGAACATAAGCGCTACGTTTGCTTGCTCACGTAGTTCACGCGCAAGTAGTAGGCCATTCTTACCTGGAAGGTTGATGTCCATAATTACAAGGTTAACTTGGTTGTCAGATAGCACTTGGTGCATCTCTTCACCGTCGCTAGCCTCAAAAACAGCATATCCCTCTGCTTCAAAAATACTCTTTAGAGTGTTACGAGTTACTTGCTCATCTTCAACGATAAGAATCTGCGGGGTTTGCATTTGGCGGTACCTAAATTTGTGACGAAACTGTGCTAATAGAATAAATTCTAGGCAAAAACATAACATACAGGTAATGTATTTTTGATGATAACTTAAAGTTTTCAAAAAAACACTTACTTCCAGCTATCTGCCTTCCTTGAAGTATTGCCCAATAACGTAGATCCAGTACGCCTTTCAATCATTCTTTTAGTGATTGGAGAGGATTCTATAATGTTAACAGCATGCTAACAACGCGAGAATGTTAATTCCATTCACTTTGTTGATTTACATCAATTGCCGTATCGCAACAAACTTTAATAGTATGGCTACAACTTAACCAATGTTATGGTGATTATTTAGCACCAAAACAAGAATGATTATTCGAGATGTTTCGCACATCTTGCCTGCTAAAGACCGTATTATGAACCAAGGAAGCTGAAAGCTGTCCTAAGAGTCTAGTAGATAAATATGCTCAATCAACTTTTATTGAGTAATAAATTGAGCATAGAACAATGAAAACAAAGGATTAATTTTAATAACATATAAAAGCATAGAGGTTAGCCTGACTAAACAGGTAACGCCTTACTCACGGAGGATATATGCACGATATAACACCCGACTTATGTGATGAGTTTGAAAGCGAAGTCACCCTACTGAACATGCCATTGCAGAACTTCGGTCAACGTGGTGCGTTCTTTGGAAAAATTGTAACAGTTCGTTGTTACCACGATAATTCCAAGGTTCGCGAGATTTTAGAGACCGATGGCTGTGGCAAAGTGCTTGTCGTTGATGGAAATGGCTCATGCCAAAAGGCGCTGCTTGGCGATCAGCTCGCTATTCTCGCGATAGAGAATGGTTGGGAAGGCGTGATTGTGAACGGTGCGGTGCGTGATGTTGGCATGATGTCGCAAATGGACCTTGGTGTTCAGGCGCTGGGTGCATCGCCATTCAAGACCGAGAAACGCGGCGTCGGACAAGTGAATGTTACGCTCTCTATACATAATCAACTGATTCAGCCTGGTGACTATATTTATGCCGATTGGAATGGCGTATTAATTTCATCTGAGTTGTTAATTGAGTCGTAACTAACTCAAATTTAATTCCGTTGTTAGATTAGATTGGGGAATGGTTTGTGATGTGCTGAAAGCTTGGGGCTCAATTCGGACTAATCAGTAAATAAAGAACAAGCGAAAGAGATTAAAAGCGAAACCCTAATCCCACTTCAACACCTTGCTGCCACTCTTCATAGTCAAGGGTGGCATGCAAATCTAGATTATCAGTCAGTTGCACTCGGCTGGAAACCTCTGCGGCTACCGATTTCTCATTGTCTTCGGTTTCATCTTTATAGGTGTGTAAAGAACTGTTGAAAGAGACTCTTTCTGAAAACTGATAACTGACACCACTTAAGAATCCACTTTCCTGTTTCAGTGCCGCACTATTGATACGTGTACCCACGTAAAGATCCACATCTGAAAACAAGCTATAAGAATAGCCACTGTCTATTTTCCAAGTATCGAAGCTTTCACTTGACGCGTTTTGTGTGGAGATAAAAAATTTATGAGAAGAACGATCTATTTGAGAAGGAAGTAGAGGCAAACTATTCGCTGAACAAACAACAGGCATAGCAAAAGCCAAAAGAATAAGTAATCTCTTCATTTCCCACTCCTGATGTCATTATTATTGTTCTTCGAACGTTATCGTTCAATTAAAGCACAGAACTTGTGCGTTCGCTGCACTATCGATATAGCATTTTGTTATGACTATATATGCAATTGATCACTCTTGCTTGTTCAATGAGTAAATCCAGTATCTTAAGTGAAGGTTTATACAGGGTGTTTTATCCCTTAAATGACGGTTTGCTCTGAAAAACGGTGCGAATGTAAAAAAAACGCAACTTTTCATTGACGTCCAGTGGTAAAAATTGATACACGTAGAGTAAAGCACAAGCAGAGAATTTGATATGCAGCACTTAAGCCACCTAGTAATGACCACAACCATTATTATTACCGACATTAACATTGTTGGGGCAGGCTGCTAAGTAACGGATTTTAAAAAAAAGGCCTGTATCCAACAAGATACAGGCCTTTTTTTGTACCATTTTTATGACTTATGGAGAAAGGGATGCGCGTTTTAAAGTTTGGAGGTTCATCATTAGCTGATGCAGATCGTTTTTTACGAGCGGCTGATATCATCGCTAATAATGCCCAGCAAGAAGAGCTAGCTGTTGTACTATCGGCTCCAGGAAAAACAACCAATAAGTTGGTCGCTGTAATTGAAGCTGCACTTAAAAATGGTGAAGCAGATGCACAGATTACAGAGATCGAATCCTCATTCGCTGCACTGTTTGCAGATATTCAAGCCGTTGTTCCTTCTATTGACGGTTCCGCGTTCCAAGAGCAGGTGGATACTTCTCTTGCTCAGCTAAAACAGTTCGTGAACGGCATTAACCTACTGGGTATGTGCCCGAATCATGTTAATGCTCGCATCATCAGTAAAGGTGAGCGAATCTCAATCCAGTTGATGAAAGCGGTACTTGAAGCGAAAGGCCAACCAGCAAGCCTGATTGACCCAGTTCAATACCTATACGCTAAAGGTGATCACCTTGAAGCTATGGTCGATGTGGATGTTTCAACTCAGAACTTCCGTCAATCGCCACTTCCTAAAGGTCACGTAAACATCATGCCGGGCTTCACTGCTGGTAATGATAAAGGTGAGTTAGTAACACTTGGCCGTAATGGCTCTGACTACTCAGCGGCAGTTCTAGCGGCATGTCTACGTGCTGATTGCTGTGAAATCTGGACTGATGTAGACGGCGTTTACAACTGTGACCCACGCTTAGTCGATGATGCACGTCTGCTTAAATCATTAAGCTACCAAGAAGCGATGGAGCTTTCTTACTTCGGTGCTTCGGTTCTGCACCCGAAGACTATCGCGCCTATCGCGCAATTCCATATTCCTTGTCTGATCAAAAACAGCTTTAACCCACAGGGTGCGGGTACTTTGATTGGTCAAGACACTGGCGAAGATAACCTAGCAATTAAAGGTATTACTACGCTAAGTGACCTAACAATGGTTAACGTATCAGGCCCTGGTATGAAAGGCATGGTTGGCATGGCAAGTCGCGTATTCGGCGCGATGTCTTCGGCTGGCGTTTCTATTGTCCTTATTACTCAATCGTCTTCTGAGTACAGCATCAGCTTCTGTATTGAATCGGCTGACAAAGTGAAAGCGAAACAAGTGTTGTCAGACGCGTTTGAACTTGAGCTCAAAGATGGTCTATTAGAGCCAGTTGAGTTCATGGACGACGTAGCGATTGTAACGCTGGTGGGTGACGGTATGCGTACTTCACGCGGTGTTGCTTCTCAGTTCTTCTCTTCTTTAGCTGAAGTGAACGTCAACATTGTTGCGATTGCTCAAGGGTCATCTGAGCGTGCTATCTCAGCGGTTATCCCTGAAGATAAAATCTCTGAAGCAATCAAAGCGTGTCACGAGAACCTATTTAACTCTAAGCACTTCCTTGACGTATTCGTTGTGGGTGTTGGCGGCGTTGGTGGCGAACTTGTTGATCAGATCCAACGTCAGCAAGGTAAATTGGCTGAAAAAGGCATCGTGATTCGCGTATGTGGTTTAGCAAACAGTAAAGGTTTGTTGCTAGACAGCGATGGTCTACCGTTAGAGCAGTGGCGTGACCGTATGTCGAGTGCGACTGAAGAATTCAGCCTAGCTCGCTTAGCCGCTCTTGTTCAACGTAACCACATCATCAACCCAGTATTGGTTGACTGTACGTCTAGCGAAGGTATTGCTGCGCAGTACGCTGATTTCCTAGCGGCTGGTTTCCACGTGGTAACACCAAACAAGAAAGCAAACACAGCAAGCATGGCTTACTACCATCAGCTTCGTGAAGTTGCACGTAACTCACGTCGTAAGCTGATGTACGAAACAACCGTAGGTGCAGGTCTACCAGTAATCGAAAACCTTCAGAACCTTATCTCTGCAGGTGATGAACTTGAGAAGTTCAACGGCATTCTTTCAGGTTCACTGTCTTACATCTTCGGTAAACTTGATGAAGGTATGACACTAAGCCAAGCAACCAATATTGCTAAAGATAACGGCTTTACTGAACCGGATCCTCGTGACGATTTATCTGGTATGGATGTGGCGCGTAAGCTGCTTATTCTTGCTCGTGAAGCAGGCATGGCGCTTGAACTTGAAGATGTTGAAGTTGATCAAGCTCTGCCACCAGGTTTTGATGACTCAGGCACGGTTGAAGAGTTTATGGCTCGTCTGCCAGAAGCGGATGCTTACTTCCAAGAGCAGTCGGCTATCGCAGCAGAAGAAGGCAAAGTACTTCGTTATGTTGGCGAAATCGCTGAAGGTAAGTGTAAGGTTCGTATCGCTGCTGTTGATGGCGATGACCCAATGTTCAAGATTAAAGATGGCGAGAACGCATTAGCATTCTACAGCCGTTACTACCAACCAATCCCTCTAGTACTACGTGGCTACGGCGCGGGTACTGAAGTAACAGCAGCTGGCGTATTCTCTGATGTGATGCGTACTCTTGGTTGGAAATTAGGAGTTTAGGAATGAGTTCAAGTGATATGGATGTTGTCGTTTATGCTCCTGCATCAATCGGTAATGTCAGTGTAGGGTTTGATGTGCTGGGGGCCGCTGTGTCTCCAGTGGATGGCACACTGCTGGGTGACCGAGTAATGGTTAAAGTAGGCGATGAATCATTCTCGCTAAAAACAGCAGGCAGCTTTGTTTCTAAGCTGCCGACTGAAGCCAAAGAAAACATCGTCTACGACTGCTGGGTGGTGTTCTCTAGAGAGCTTGATAAAAAAGGCGTTGCGCTAAAGCCTTTAGAAATGACACTCGAAAAGAACATGCCTATTGGTTCTGGTCTAGGTTCAAGTGCATGTTCAATTGTCGCGGCACTGGATGCGCTAAATCGTTTTCATGGCCAGCCACTGAATGAGACTGAACTGCTTGCTCTAATGGGCGAAATGGAAGGTAAGATTTCAGGCGGTATCCATTATGATAACGTTGCTCCATGTTACCTTGGTGGTGTGCAGTTAATGCTTGAAGAGTTAGGTATCATTAGCCAAGAAGTACCGTGTTTTGATGACTGGTATTGGGTAATGGCGTATCCGGGTATTAAGGTTTCAACGGCTGAAGCTCGCGAAATTCTTCCTTCTCAATATCGTCGTCAGGATGTGATTGCCCATGGCCGTCATCTAGCGGGTTTTATCCACGCGTGCCACTCTGGTCAGCCAGAGCTAGCAACGAAGATGATCAAAGACGTGATTGCTGAACCATATCGTGAGAAACTGCTTCCAGGGTTTGCTGATGCGCGTAAATACGCCACTTCAGCAGGAGCACTGGCTACTGGGATCTCCGGTAGCGGTCCAACTCTATTTAGCATTTGCAAAGAACAAGATGTCGCCGAGCGTGTTGCACGCTGGTTAGAACAAAATTACGTACAAAATGAAGAAGGATTCGTTCACGTTTGTCGCCTAGATAAGCAAGGTTCGATCGTTACAGGAAGTGAGTTATGAAGCTGTACAACATCAAAGAAAATGACGAGCAAGTCTCTTTTGGCCAAGCCGTTCGTCAAGGTTTAGGTCGTAATCAAGGTCTATTTTTTCCATCTGAGCTACCAAAGTTTGATGATATCGATGCGCTGCTAGCAGAGGACTTTGTCCCTCGTAGCTCAAAGATTCTGTCAGCATTGATTGGCGATGAATTACCAAAAGAACAGATCGACCAAATGGTGGATGCAGCGTTCCAATTCCCTGCACCAATCAACCAAGTAAAAGACGGCGTTTACGCGCTTGAGCTTTTCCACGGCCCTACACTGGCGTTTAAAGATTTCGGTGGCCGCTTTATGGCTCAGTCTTTAGCAGCCGTTTCAGATGGTGGTCAAATCACTATCTTAACAGCAACATCAGGTGATACTGGTGCGGCGGTCGCACATGCTTTCTACGGCATGGAAGACATCAATGTTGTGATTCTTTACCCGAAAGGCAAGATCAGCCCATTGCAAGAGAAGCTTTTCTGTACGCTGGGTAAGAACATTCACACTGTCGCTATCGATGGTGACTTTGATGCGTGTCAGGCTCTGGTTAAAGACTCATTTGATGATGCTGAACTGCGTAAAGAGATTGGTCTTAACTCGGCAAACTCTATCAACATCAGCCGTTTAATGGCTCAGATCTGTTACTACTTTGAAGCGGCTTCTCAGCTGACTAAAGAGCAACGTGAAAACCTAGTTATTTCTGTACCAAGTGGTAACTTTGGTAACCTAACGGCGGGTCTATTGGCTAAAGCACTAGGTTTACCTGTTAAGCGTTTCATCGCAGCAACCAATGAAAATGACACGGTTCCTCGCTACCTAGAAACAGGTCAATGGGATCCAAAACCGACCGTTGCGACAACATCGAACGCGATGGACGTAAGCCAACCAAATAACTGGCCTCGTATTGAAGAGCTTTGCCAACTCAAAGGTTGGGGCTTAGATACACTAGGCAAAGGTAAAGTATCTGACGAGCAGAGCGCTGAGTCAGTTCGCGACCTAAAAGCACAAGGTTACCTATGTGAACCACATGGTGCGATTGCTTACCGTCTATTGGAAGAGCAATTGCAAGAGAATGAAACTGGCTTGTTCCTGTGTACAGCACACCCAGCGAAATTCAAAGAAGTGGTTGATGACATCCTAGGTTCTGATATCGAACTGCCAGGCCCGCTAGCAAAACACGCGGCAATGGAGTTGTTGTCTGAAGATCTTGATAACGATTTTGAAGCGCTAAAAGCAGTGCTTCGTCGAGTTCAACCGTAACGTCCATTTGTTTTTCGAACAAATAAAAACGGCGCTCAATGAGCGCCGTTTTTGTATTCTAATTTAAGCTCTAAAAATTATAGAGACTCAGTGAACGTACGTGCGATAACGTCACGTTGCTGTTCAGTTGTTAGAGAGTTGAAACGTACAGCGTAACCCGATACACGGATAGTTAGCTGTGGGTAGTTCTCTGGGTGAGCAACTGCGTCTTCTAGCGTTTCACGCTTAAGAACGTTAACGTTTAGGTGTTGGCCACCTTCGATGCGTGGTGCTGCTTCGATTGCAACTTCACGGCTTTCGTACTCGCCTAGGTCTGCAGCTGAGATAACTTGGTCAGCTTCGAAACCTGCAGTAGCAACAACACAACGAGCTTCATTCTTCTCGCTATCTAGTAGCCAGATTGAGTTTAGTAGGTCATCGTTTGCTGCTTTAGTAATTTGAATACCTTGGATCATAACTATCTCCTAGTCCACTGAATGTGGTTTGATTATGGTGTTAACTTTCGATTTTTATTGAGCTGAGTAATATATACCTAATATTAGTAAGGTTAACATTGATTTAAGTCAAAAAACAACCAAAAACCATATTTTTACAAAGGTGATTATCTTGAGGTAAATCAACAAAACCTTTGAAAACAAAGTAATTACAAAATATTTTAAAGTATAAAAAATATTTAACAGTTGTATTTGTTGTAAATTTACTACATTTGTTGTGTTTTTATTGAACAGCAACCGATACAACCCTTTATTTATTAAGCATTATGAAAGTGTAAAGTGATTTAATGACAAACAATAATTCATCCTCAAAACCGGAAACAAATATGAAGTTTATTGGCGCTCATGTGTCGGCTGCTGGTGGTGTTGATCAGGCGCCTATGCGTGCACGTGAAATAGGTGCCAATGCGTTTGCACTGTTTACCAAGAATCAGAGACAGTGGGCGGCAAAACCGCTAGAAGCGAAAACCATTAGTGCCTTCAAAGCCAATTGCAAAATGTTGGGCTTCGGTGCTGAGCACATTCTTCCTCATGACTCCTACCTTATTAACCTAGGAGCACCAGAGGAAGAGAAGCTAGAGAAATCACGCGCGGCTTTTATTGATGAGATGGAGCGTTGTAATCAACTTGGGTTAACGCTTTTGAATTTTCACCCTGGGAGTCATTTGAAGAAAATCTCAGAAAGCGAATGTTTGGCTAAGATCGCCGAGTCGATCAACCTAGCTCATCAAGCTGTACCTGACGTAATCGCGGTGATCGAGAATACGTCAGGGCAGGGCACTAACCTTGGTTGGAAGTTTGAACATCTAGCTGAGATTATCGAGCAGGTAGAAGATAAGTCACGTGTTGGCGTGTGCTTAGACACCTGCCATACGTTTACTGCTGGCTATGACTTACGTACAAAAGAGGCGTGTGAGCATACTTTTGCTGAGTTCGACCGCATTGTGGGTATGCACTATCTAAGAGCAATGCACATCAATGATTCAAAAGCTGAGTTCGCGAGTCGAGTTGATCGACACCATTCTTTAGGAAAAGGTGAAATTGGCTGGGATTGTTTTGAGTATATTGCTTCTGATTCTCGCTTTAATGGTATCCCTCTTATCTTGGAAACGATTGATTCGACGATTTGGAAAGAGGAAATTCAACAACTTAGAATGTTTCATCGCTCAGCAACGGTAGTCAGCGAAGAAGCGTAATAATAGAAGGGAAAATTTATTTCCGTCTATTTCTAAAAATTGGCACCTTTCTTTCATAACATTAAAGTGAATATGTAGTTCACGATGTCTTAGAGGAGGTGCCTTTATGTATTCAATCACCCAAACTTCAACTGTTGCTGTCGCAAGTCGTTTACCAACACCAAACCGTCACGTGCATAACCATGGCCACCATCGTACACAACAGAAAAGTGGTTAATCGAGATAAACACAACTTGAACTGATTATTATGATTCATCAACAAGTGAACCCTACACATCATGTTTATTGATAGCTGTATGAGGTATAACTAGATCCTTATTTAGGAGAGTTAGCCGATACAGCTATTTTTTTGTCTGGCGAAAGCCGCTAGAAACCTTGATGATTGGGAAGTAAAACGATGAGCGCACCAAAAACTTGGGAATCCATTATTAATGATGAACGTGACAAGGAGTACTTTCAGAGTGTCCTCGCGTTTGTTGAGCAGCAACGTAATAATGGGAAAACCGTCTACCCGCCACAAGATCAGGTGTTCAGTGCCTTTGATATGACGCCTTTCGAATCCGTGCGAGTAGTTATCTTAGGGCAAGATCCTTATCACGGTGCTAACCAAGCTCATGGTTTAGCATTCTCAGTCCTTCCTGGCGTGAAAATCCCCCCTTCTCTACGCAATATGTACAAAGAGCTTGCACAAGATATAGAGGGCTTTGAGATTCCTAGTCACGGTTATCTCGATTCTTGGGCATCGCAAGGGGTGTTGATGTTGAACACCGTTCTTACAGTAGAAGAGGCAAAAGCACACTCACATGCGAAATGTGGTTGGGAAACTTTTACTGATGCCATGATTGCTGAGCTCAATCAGCGTTCTGAACCGATCATCTTTTTGTTGTGGGGCGCACACGCCCAGAAGAAAGGCCAAGCGATTGATGAAGACAAACATCAAGTGTTGGTTGCACCTCACCCATCGCCATTATCGGCACGTCGTGGCTTCTTCGGTTGTCAGCATTTCTCAACAACCAACAAGTTACTTTCTTCTATGGATCAACAACCTATTGACTGGTGTTTACCAACAGAAGTGTAGGTTGGTGGTTTTCTGAGCCGGGTCAAATCATAAATCAGTATCTTCGTATACACTTATAAACAGTGGGTGTAATGGAGTGCAATACTATGATGATTGAAAGGATAAGACGAGAGCATGGCTATATGGCTCGTTTGCTCGCGATACTCAACAATAAGTTAGAGCTTCTAAAACAAGAGCGAGAAATAAACTATAGCTTGATCGCAGAGGTGGTTGATTACCTGATGAACCATTCGGACAAAGTGCATCACCCTAAAGAAGACGTTATTTATCGCTACTATCTTAAACAATATGGCAGTGATCAAGCGATTGAAGACTTGGAGTTAGAGCATCAATTGCTTTCTGAGAAAACGGCGGACTTTTTAGGCGTGGTCGATATGATCCTTCAAGATGCGGTGGTTCCTCAGCAAGTCTTTATTGAGCAGCTTGAAGCGTTTGTTAAGGCTCAGAGAAAGCACATGGAATATGAAGAGAAGCATGTGCTACCAATGATTGTTGAGGCGTTCACGGTTAAGGATTGGCAAGAGGTTGAGTCACAGTGGCTTCAACCAGAAGACGACCCTGTTTTTGGGGACACGATTGCTGACCAATATCGCCAGCTCGCAGCTCGCGTTCGACAAAATGAGCAAGAGTGCGTTTAGTTAATATTAAGAGTGAGTCACACCTATTTCGAAGTGCCTTCTATATTAAGAGGTGACTGTTTGAGACTCCCTCTATATTAGTTGATTAGTTCTTAGTGCGGCGCTTTGAACGGATGCGATAGTCTAAACAATAAAAAAGGCACCTTTATAGGTGCCTTTTGCTATCTGATTTCTTATCGTGCTGATTAAAGCTTTATATCGTCAAGGCTAAAATCGAGACCGAGATTCATCTCTCTTAGCTCTTTCTCAAGCTGCCTGCGATCGTTGATGGCTTCGATTTCACGCCACTTACGCTTAAGTGGTTTCGAGCGTGTTTTTTGAGTTGCACGAGGCATTTCTAGTTCTGATACTTCATCGAATTGAAAGCTATCCATAAGCCATATCTCCTTCCGTGGGACTAGTTCTTACGAACCATTAAATATCATATTTAGGTTCACCATAACCTTGATTTATTTCTCATTTGTTTCAAATCTATGAAGTTTTTGTTCTGTTTTTTTATGCATGCTCACACATTGAGGGACTTTTTATGTATAAAAAACAAGCAAACAAACCTAAGTAAACGATTAAATTAGGGGTTATTGAATGTTAATTCATTGTGCGAATGGAATAGTGTTTTGCCTATAATGCATTGAAGTGCACATAGTGCTATGCGGTATAGGGATCTCATTGGCCTAGAAAAAAACGAAGATCTTCACTATACCTTGTAAAACCTAGGCTGACGTCATTTTTATGGGATGGTGTTCTTGTTGGGGCGGAGCCGTGGCTGTTGTTGATATTATGTCCCGATAATGTGACTTTTATTGGGCTGTATTGTTGAAAGTTGTGTTAACAAAAGGTGTGTTATTAGTGAAATGTCATTTTAATATAAATGCATTTGCATATTGATTTTTAAGTCGTCTCGCTGCATTATCCGCCCGTCAAAAAATACACTGATACGTAAAATGGATGCATGAAGCGACATTTACAATCTAGATCGCAGCAAATAAATATAAAACGAATGCCGACACAACATTGACACTGGCATAGGCGATTTAGAGGAAGGCTAGGAAGCATGATCGGTGCTTAAACTCAATTACGAGGTTCACGTGACAGACTTAATCAATTTGATGAACGATCTCCTTTGGGGATCTATCTTAGTTTACTTACTGGTTGGTGTGGGTATCTACTTCACTGTACGACTAGGCTTCATTCAATTCCGCCATTTCGGCCACATGTTCTCTGTTCTGAGAAACAGCCGTAAAGCAGACAGTGCTGGTATCTCTTCTTTCCAAGCTCTTTGTACTAGTCTCGCTGCTCGTGTAGGTACGGGTAACATGGCAGGTGTTGCTGTAGCTCTAACCGCAGGTGGCCCTGGTGCTATCTTCTGGATGTGGCTAATCGCCATGCTAGGTATGGCAACATCGTTTGCTGAAAGTACACTGGCACAGCTATACAAAACGCGTGATAACGACGGTAACTACCGCGGCGGCCCTGCATACTACATGGAGAAAGGCCTAGGCATGCGTTGGATGGGGGTTCTATTCTCTATCTTCCTAATCATTGCATTCGGTCTTGTATTCAACGCGGTTCAAGCAAACGCGATTGCAAGCGCAATGAACACAGCATTTGACCTTGAGCGTAGCTACGTTGGTGTTGGTATCGTAATTATCTCTGCATTCGTTATCTTCGGTGGTATCCGTAAGATTGCACGTACTGCAGAAATCATCGTTCCAATCATGGCATTGGCTTACCTAGCGATCGCTATGTACGTGATGTTCGCGAACATCGAGAAAGTGCCTGAAGTATTGGCTCTTATCTTCAAGAGTGCATTCGGTCTGCAAGAAGCAGCGGCGGGTGGCCTAGGTTACGCAATCGCACAAGCGATGATTAACGGTATCAAACGTGGTTTGTTCTCGAACGAAGCGGGTATGGGTTCTGCGCCAAACGCAGCAGCTTCTGCTACGCCTTACCCACCACACCCAGCATCACAAGGTTACGTGCAAATGCTAGGCGTGTTCATGGATACCATTGTTATCTGTTCAGCAACAGTAGCAATCATCCTGATGTCTGGTGAGTATGTACCACACGGTGAAGTTACGGGTATCGAACTAACGCAACGTGCACTAACAGCACAAGTTGGCGAATGGGGTGGCATCTTTGTAGCGGTAGCGATTTTCTTCTTCGCTTTCACTTCAATTATTGCAAACTACTCGTACGCTGAAACGAACCTTATCTTCCTAGAGCACAACAACAAGAAAGGCCTAGTGCTGTTCCGTATTGTTGTACTGGGTATGGTTATGTTCGGTTCTCTAGCGACACTACCAACGGTATGGGCCCTGGCTGACGTATCGATGGGCCTAATGGCGATTGTTAACTTGGTGGCGATTATCCTGCTATCAGGCATCGTGATTAAGCTAGCGAAAGACTACAACCGCCAACTAGACGCGGGTAAAGTACCGACATTCGATTCGAATGACTTCCCTGAGCTTAAGTCTCAACTGGAAGACGGTATTTGGGACAACAACAAGAAATAATCTTGTTGGAGCGATAAACCGCTCATCCTAAAATGATTAGAAAGGCTAAGGTTTCGACCTTAGCCTTTTTCTTTGCCTGTCATTTGTCTCATTCTGTCTATCAAAGCTTATTCTCCCTATCGAAGCTCATTCTTCCTATCAAAGTAATAGGAAGAGTCATAAAGACAAGTTGATGTTTTTTCTATACTCTAGCAGCATCCAGTTAGATAACCGATTAGGGTAAAGTTATGTTAGTTGTCGTTTCTCCAGCCAAAACACTTGATTACGAATCACCATTAGCGACTGAACGCTTTAGTCAGCCTGAGTTTGTTGAACACTCTGCTGAACTGATTGAAGAGTGCCGTAAACTGACGCCAGTCGATATTTCTGCACTGATGAAGGTGAGCGATAAAATCGCAGGGTTGAACGTAGCGCGCTTTGAGCAGTGGAGCGAGACCTTTACCCAAGACAACGCACGCCAAGCAATCCTAGCCTTTAAGGGCGATGTATACACTGGCTTAGATGCTGAGACGCTATCGGATGAAGATTTTGACTACGCACAAAATCACCTGCGCATGCTTTCTGGGTTATATGGCTTGCTTAAGCCGTTAGATTTGATGCAGCCTTACCGTCTAGAGATGGGCACACGCTTGGCGAATGCTCGTGGTACTAACTTGTACCAGTTCTGGGGCAACATCATTACAGACAAGCTGAATGAAGCGTTGAATACTCAAGGCGACAATGTGTTGATCAACCTAGCATCTAACGAATACTTTAAAGCTGTGAAGCCGAAGAGCTTGGATGGCCAAGTGATTACCCCTGTATTCAAAGACTGTAAGAACGGTCAATACAAGGTGATCAGTTTCTATGCGAAGAAAGCGCGTGGCATGATGGCTCGCTACATTATCGAGAACAAGATCAACTCGGTCGAGGCGTTGACCCAGTTTGATACGGCGGGTTACTACTTCGTTGAAGAAGAGTCGAACGCGAAAGAGTTAGTCTTCAAGCGTGAAGAGCAAAACTAGACGTTATTGATTAATGGTCGTCACGCTCTATGGCGAGATGCCAACCAGATAGAGAAAAGCCCCATGCAGCGAACTGCATGGGGCTTTTTATTGAATCGTTGAAGCTATTAGATTATTTCTTCTTTGCTGCTTTCTTTTTCTTCGCAATTTTTTTCTTTTTCGCGATTTTTTGTTTCTCTACCGCTTTCTTATCTTCTTTCTTCGGCTTCTTTTTCTTAGTCACGGCCGCTTTCTTATGCGTAGGGCGCATGCCTTCGATGAAGCGTTCTTTGATTGGTTCGTCTGTGTAACGAGCCACACGTTCAATCATCAGTTGATCGTGCGCTTCAATGATAGAAACCGCGTTACCTTTTTTACCAGCACGAGCAGTACGGCCAATACGGTGTAGGTATACATCAGCAGTACGTGGCATGTCGTAGTTGATTACGTGGCTTACGTCTGGAAGGTCGATACCACGAGCCGCAACGTCAGTCGCTAGCAGTACGTTGACAGAACCGTCACGGAAACGAGCGATCGCGTTGTTACGACGATCTTGAGGCATTTCACCTTGGATCCACGCACATGGGATTTGCGCGCTTTCTAGTTGAGCACGAAGATCACCTAGGCGATCACGCGTCTTCAAGAATACGATGCTACGCTCAGCTTGCTCGGTGATGATGTGCTTTAGGATGTTCAGCTTGTGCTCTGCTGTATCTGCACGGTGGTACCACTGAGTGATCTTCTTACGCTCACGAAGTGATGATTTCGCATCGATCTCTGCTGGGTTTTTCAGTAGATCTTCAGTGAAGCCTTCAATGCCTTTACCTTCTAGCGTTGCTGAGAACAGTAAAGTTTGTTTACGCCAGCGACACTCTGCAGATAGACGGTCAACAACAGGACCAAAGCCCATGTCTAGCATACGGTCGGCTTCATCTAGAACTAGCCATTCAATTGCACGACAGTCAAAACGCTCGCCTTCAATGTATTCCATCAAACGACCAGGTGTTGCTACTACGATATCTTGAGTTGTGCTTAAGATATCTGCGTGCTCTTGGTACATAACACCGCCCGTGATCGTGAAGATATTTAGGCTAGTGTATTTAGCAAGCTCACGTGCTTGTTCGGTGATCTGCATTGCTAGCTCACGCGTTGGCGTCAGGATAAGCATACGAGCAGGGCCAGATTTCTTACGTGGGAAATCCAGTAGGTATTGCAGTGCTGGCAATACAAATGATGCTGTTTTACCAGTACCTGTTGGCGCAGAAGCCAAAACGTCTCTTCCATCTAACGCTTGTGGGATTGCTTCAGCTTGTATCTGTGTTGGACGTTCGTAGCCCATTTCGTCAATTGCTTTAAGCAGCTCTTGGTTTAGATCGAGTTCTGCAAAGGTTCTGATCACTGTTGTTTCTCCACAAGCAATAAATGTTTCTGCCTCAAAAAGCAGACGATAAAAAAGAGTAGTCGGACATTATAGAAGCATTAGTGATTAGGATCACATGGTATTTGCTACATCTTGAGATAAAAATCTTTCGTGAGCGCAATAAATGCTTCGCTATAACTACCTTGGTGGTGAATTGTAAGCGATTCGCGCTGCAAATCTTGCTCGCAGGCAGGATCTTTAGATAACTCAAATAGAATTCGGCTAGCCGGTTTCTTACTTGTTGTTCTCACATCAAGGCGTTTTGCTAGATACCAACCACATTGCTCGGCAAGCTTGATAAAACCTTCCCCCTCAGGCGTCGGTAGGATGAAACTGGCCGTCGCGGCTTCGGTTGTGATCTCGAAACATCGCTTAGCAAGTTGCAGGTGATCCAAGCTATCGGTATGTCTGGCGGTGGCTCTTTGGCTTTGCTGCGCCTGTTCTCCAGAGTTGAAGTAGGGCGGGTTACAGATGATCGCATCAAACTTTTGTGGAAAGTCGACCGTTAACACGCTGCCGTGATGAAGCGAGACACGATTTTGCCAAGGCGACTGCTCAATATTGACAGTGGCAGCATCAATGGCGTGTTGATCAATATCTATCGCAGAGATTGAAGCATCCTCAAAACGCTGTGCAGCCATCAAGGCCAGCAGGCCTGTTCCTGTTCCAATATCGAGTACACATGATCTTTGTGGCAGGCTTACCCACGCGCCAAGTAACACGCCATCGGTACTGACTGGCATACCGCTTTGCCCGCCGTAAATTGAGAATTGCTTAAAATTGAAGCTTTTAGTTTGCACTGTTTTGTCTTTTATTAATGTTCTGAGTATCAAGATATTTTAAGTGATTAGCTCTAATGTTAACCGCTTGTATGAATCAATGTTCTGCTTGGGAAACTATTGTTGTGAATTATGGTTAGTTTATAATTGTGGCTATTTTTCCATAGCCAGTGTAATCCACTGCTTTTTGTTCTCATATGCAAATTTATATGGTGTTTTTGTGTGGTGACTTGCAGCTAGCCAAGTGTTTCGTCATTATGCGCGACTATTTTATAGATTGATTGGCAGCTTTTAGCTGTAACATTCATGTAAGCACAACATAAACTCATAAATATAATTAAGGATTATCTGTGAAACAGAGTCTAAAACTAACAGATATAATGGCATTGGGCTTTATGCTTTTTGCGTTTTTCTTGGGTGCGGGTAACATCATCTTCCCACCTCTAGCTGGCCAATTAGCCGGTGATCACTTCCTTCCAGCGATGTCTGGTTTTCTGCTGACTGCCGTTGGTCTGCCGTTAATCACTATCGTCGCGGTCGCTGTGGCTGGTGGCTCTTGGGGTCACTTAACTAAAGATCTTCCAAAGCAAGCTGCAACTATCATGGCTGTTCTGATCTTTATCATTATCGGTCCTGCATTTGCTGCACCACGTACTGGCCTTGTTGCCTATGAGATGGCGGTGAAACCGTTCTTCATCGATGCCTCTCAAGCTCACCTAACTCTCTTTTCGATTGCATTTTTTGTAGTAGCGATGTTCTTCTCATGGTCGCAAGGTAAGCTTATTGACGTTATTGGCAAGGTACTGACACCTGCACTGTTCGTTGGTTTGGTTGTACTGGCGATTGCTGTGTTCGTTAACCCTCAAGGTGATATTCTTGCGGCTCACGGTGAGTACATCACTCAACCACTGACCAAAGGTTTCCTTGAAGGCTACAACACCATGGATACTTTTGCTTCTTTGATGTTTGGTATGCTGATTGTTGATGCAATTCGTAGCAAGGGTATTACTGACCGTGCAGCGACGACTAAGTACCTAATTAGCGCGGGTTGTATTGCCGCAGCGGGTCTAGCGTTTGTTTACATCTCTCTATTCTTCCTAGGCGCAACAAGTGCAACAGTCGCAGCTGGTGCAGACAATGGCGGTGCTATCTTAAGCCTATACGTTCAATCGTTGTTTGGTCCTTCTGGTCAGCTAGTGCTTTCTGTGATCGTACTATTAGCGTGTCTAACAACGGCGATTGGTCTTGTGTCAGCATGTTCGGATTACTTCAGCTCGCTAACGCCTCTGTCTTACAAGACTTGGGTAATCATCAACGGTGTGGCTTGTGCAACCGTTGCAAACGTTGGTCTTTCTCAACTGATTTCTCTGTCTGTTCCAGTACTATTTGCATTGTACCCAGTCGCTATCGCGTTGGTTGCTCTGACATTCTTGCGTAGCCGTTTCCCTAATCCAAAAGTGGCTTACCGCGTAGTAGTATTAGTGTCACTGCTGTTTGCTCTTATTGATGGCGCTAAAGTAGCGGGTGTAGACGTGTCTGCACTTAAGATGCTGCCACTGTTTGAGATCGGTATGGGTTGGTTGCTTCCAACGACTGCTGCAATCATCTGTATGTTCTTCGTTGGTAAATCAACAGAGCAAGATATGGCTGAGGAGACTGTTTAATCTTCCGTTGAGATTAGATTGTTCTTCGAGATGAAATAGAAAAGGCCTCATTACTTCGCAGTAATGAGGCCTTTTTGTATTCTGTGGTCTTTTTATATTCAGCTACTTAGTTAGGTGTACTTCTGTTTGGTTATAGCTTTTCGCTGTACTCAACCAGTACTTGCTCAACCCAGCTTGCGATACGGTCATCGCTAAGCTCGTATTGTGAATCTTCATCAAGCGCCAAACCAACGAATTGAGATTGGTCTTCCGTTAACGCTTTAGACGCTTCGAACTCGTAGCTGTCGTCGTTTGGCCAGAAGCCAACAAACTCTGCTCCAGCGGTTTTCAGTTCATCATGCAACAGACCCATCGCATCAAGGAACCATTCGCCGTAGCCTTCTTGGTCACCTAAACCAAACAGAGCCACAACCTTGCCTTTCATTGGCGTGGTTGCGATGTCTTCCCACAGTTCATTCCAATCTTCTTGGATTTCACCGAAGTCCCAAGTCGAGATGCCCAGCAATAAAAGGTCGTAGTCCGCCATCAATGAAAGAGGGGTTTCTTTCACGTTATGGATATCAACTAGGTCTTCACCAATAATGCCGCGAATTTTCTCTGCTGCCATTTCTGTGTAGCAGGTGGTTGAGCCGTAAAATAATCCAATTTTCATAGCAAACGTTCGATTTTAATTTCAGATGGCGAATTCTAACCATAAATCGACTTCGATTGCAGCGATTATCCGCTCAAGTCGTAATTTTTATGGCATTCATATTTGCTCTGGCATACTCTCAAAACAGTTTCCAATATTGTGAGTAACACTATGCAGTCGCCTCAAGGGCAGAGCGAAGACCACGGTCTCGTTGAGCAGTTTTTAGATGCTATGTGGATGGAGCGAGGATTATCGGAGAATACGCTTGTCTCGTACCGTACCGATTTGTCCAAGTTATTAGCGTGGATGGAAAAGAACAATTACCGCCTCGACTTCATTAGCCTTTCAGGTTTACAGGATTATCAAGGCTGGTTAGCCGACGCTGATTTTAAGCAGACTTCTCGTGCCCGTATGTTGTCGGCGATTCGTCGCTTGTTCCAATACTTACACCGCGAGAAAATTAGAGGTGATGATCCAAGTGCTTTGTTGATCAGCCCGAAGTTGCCGCAACGCTTGCCGAAAGATTTGAGCGAAGAGCAGGTTGATGCTTTGCTTGATGCGCCAGATCCGAACGATCCGATTGAGCTTCGCGATAAGGCGATGCTTGAGTTACTCTATGCAACGGGTTTGCGTGTGACAGAACTGGTTAGCTTGACGATGGAAAACATTAGCCTAAGACAGGGCGTGGTGCGTGTTATTGGTAAGGGTGGTAAAGAGCGCTTAGTACCCATGGGCGAAAATGCGGTCGATTGGATAGAGACTTTTATTGAACAAGGTCGTCCACATCTACTTGGCGAAAACAGTTCTGATGTGGTTTTTCCGAGTAAACGCGCCAAGCAAATGACCCGTCAGACGTTCTGGTATCGTATCAAGCACTACTCGGTCGTCGCCGGTATCGACACAGAATTGTTGTCACCCCACGTATTGAGACACGCTTTTGCGACGCATTTACTGAACTATGGCGCAGATCTCAGGGTCGTACAGATGTTACTTGGGCATAGTGACTTATCGACAACCCAAATTTATACTCACGTGGCGACTGAAAGGCTGAAGCAAATTCACGCGCAGCATCACCCACGTGCTTAAATCCATTTATTTTTAAGGTGAACTTAATGAGCGTATTACGCCGTCTTCCTCTACTAGCGCTTCCTCTTATGATTACTGCATGTAATGCATCAGAAGCGAAAGTAGAAACAACGTCAACAGCCGTAGAAGCTGCTCCTGCTCAAGCTATTGATACTGCAGCGTTAACTAAGCGTTTTGAAAAGATCGGCATTAAGGTCGATAAGATTGTTCCTTCGGATATCGATGGTCTTTTAGAAGTTCAAACCAACAGCGGCATTATCTTTTCTTCTCCTAAGGGCGACCATTTTCTAGCCGGTACACTTTACTCTTTGGATGACAACGGTAAGTTCAGTGATGTTTTGGCTGAGCGTCAAGCTCCGTTGAATGCTGAAAAAGTAGCAGCAATGTCGGATACGGTTATCGAATATAAAGCTGATAACGAAAAGTACGTTGTGACGGTATTTACGGATATTACCTGTGGCTACTGTGTTCGTCTGCACAGCCAAATGCAGGGCTACAACGATCTGGGTATTACCGTTCGTTACATGGCTTACCCGCGTCAAGGCGCGACAGGACAAGTTGCTGATCAAATGGCGGCAATCTGGGCGTCAGATGATCCAAAAACAGCTATGCATGACGCTAAAGTAAATCGTCAAATGCCAGCGTCTGGTAAAGACCTAGCAGAGCAGAAGCAGATCATTGCTAAACAATACCAATTGGGGCGTGAGCTTGGCATCAATGGTACACCGGCTATCGTACTAGCAAGTGGTGAGTTGGTGAGTGGTTACTTGCCGCCAGCACAACTTCTTCAACGTTTAGAGCAATAATCTCGTTTTCTGTATTGCCATTTATCCCCCATGTTTTTGATTTAAGGAGTGGCCTGATTGATATCGGGCCCATTTTTATATGATAGAGATCCAACGCCGTCCTGAGGTCGACACTTCAGTCTTACCTGCTCACTTACCTGACTTGTTAAAGCGCATTTATGTGAGTCGTGGAATCGACAGTGCTGACCAACTAGAGACAGCAGCGAAAGGCTTGCACTCTTATCAAAAACTGGGTGGCATTGATGCTGCAGTTGAACTGTTGTTCAAAGCCATTCAGCAGCAAAAACGCATCATCATTGTTGGTGACTTTGATGCCGATGGCGCAACCAGTTCAGCGTTGTCAGTACTTGCTCTACGTATGTTGGGCAGTTCTAACGTCGATTATCTGGTACCAAACCGTTTTGAAGATGGTTATGGCTTGAGCCCTGAGGTTGTCGAACAGGCAATCGAGCTTGGCGCCGAAGTGATCATGACGGTTGATAACGGTGTCTCTTCTATTGAAGGTGTTCGCTTCGCTAAAGAGAAAGGACTAGAGGTTCTGGTTACCGACCATCACTTGCCGGGCAATGAACTGCCAATGGTCGATGCGATGGTTAACCCAAACCTTGAGAGCTGTGCTTTTCCTTCGAAAGCCCTAGCGGGTGTTGGTGTCGCTTTTTATCTGATGATGGCATTGTGTGTTCACATGCGTAAGTTGGGTTGGTTTGCTCAACACGGCATGACAGAACCTAAGTTGATGGAACTGATTGACCTTGTGGCGCTGGGTACCGTTGCCGACGTGGTTCCACTCGATGAAAACAACCGAATTTTAGTGCATCAAGGTTTGCAACGTATTCGTGCGGGTAAAGCTCGTCCGGGTATTCAAGCCTTGATCGAAATTGCCAAGCGAGACGCTAAGCGATTAGTCGCCTCTGATTTTGGTTTTGCACTGGGCCCTCGTATTAATGCGGCTGGTCGATTGGACGACATGTCTTTTGGTGTTGAACTGCTAATGAGCAACAACATCCACGCGGCGCGTCGTATGGCGAGTGAACTCGATGGCTTGAACCAAACGCGTAAAGAGATCGAAGAGGGCATGAAGCAAGAAGCGATGGCTTTTTGTGAGCGCCTTGAATTTGGTAAAGATGACCTACCGTCTGGCTTAGCCCTATTCCAACGTGATTGGCACCAAGGTGTGATTGGTATCTTGGCTTCACGTATCAAAGATAAATACCACCGCCCAGTGATTGCGTTTGCAGATGGTGGCGAAGGGAGCATTAAGGGCTCTTGTCGCTCGATTCCGGGTTTGCACATGCGCGATGCGCTAGACCGTATCGACACTCAAAACCCAGGCTTGATTCTTAAGTTCGGTGGCCACGCAATGGCTGCTGGCTTAACGATCATGGAAAAGGATTTTGAACGCTTCAGCAAGCTGTTCAATGATGTGGTGAAGAATGAACTTGGAGAAACAGCACTGAAGGGCATTATCTTGTCTGACGGAGAGCTGTTACCAGAAGAGTTCTCGATGCACACTGCTGAAACGCTGCGTTCAGGTGGCCCGTGGGGACAAGCTTTCCCTGAGCCAATCTTCGACGGTGAATTTAAAGTGCTGCACCAAAAGTTGGTGGGTGAAAAGCACCTTAAGCTGATGCTTGAGCCGCTATACAAAGGTCATCCAACCAATGTGATGATTGACGGTATTGCCTTTAACGTCGACCTACGTCGCTGGCCAGATGCCTCGGTGAAAACCGTTCACCTTGCATTTAAGCTCGATATCAACGAATTTCGCGGCAACCAATCGTTGCAGCTGATGATTGATCATATCGAAGCCAAATAGTTATTTTGGGCTCAATAATGCTCATCCTATAGCGCCAGATTCAACAAGCTCTGTTCAAAAACAGGGCTTGTTTTCCTTCCTGCCCTTACAAATTCTACGTGTTTCTTCTGCCTGTCAATTTTATATCCCATTAAGTTGTTGAATCTTGGTTCACCACTCTAAAAAATTCTGTATCTCCGTCACACTTTTGAGTACAATTCTCCGGTTAAATTCTACTCATAAATGATGAGCTAAAATGTTTGAAATCAATCCTATAAAAAACCGTCTGCAGGATGTGTCTGAGCGCACAAATATCCTGAGGGGGTATCTTTGACTATGACGCTAAGCAAGAGCGTCTAGAAGAAGTAAACGCAGAATTAGAACAACCGGATGTATGGAACGAACCTGAGCGTGCACAAGCGCTAGGTAAAGAGCGTTCTGCATTGGAAGCGGTAGTAGAAACGATCGACCAACTTGACCAAGGTGTTGAGGATGTTGATGGCCTGCTAGAGCTTGCGGTTGAAGAAGAAGATCAAGAAACGTTCGATGAAATTGAACCAGAACTAGCCGAACTTGAAGCTAAGCTAGAGAAACTGGAATTCCGTCGTATGTTCTCTGGTGATCACGATGCATCAGATTGCTACATCGATCTGCAGTCAGGTTCGGGCGGTACAGAAGCTCAAGACTGGACTTCAATGATGTTGCGTATGTACTTACGTTGGGCAGACTCGAAAGGCTTCAAGACTGAAGTTATCGAAGTGTCTGATGGTGATGTTGCTGGCCTTAAAGGCGCAACGGTACGTATTTCTGGTGAGTATGCTTACGGTTGGTTACGCACAGAGACTGGTGTTCACCGTCTAGTTCGTAAGTCACCATTTGATTCAAGTGGTCGTCGTCATACTTCATTTGCATCTGCGTTTATCTATCCTGAGATTGATGACAACATTACGATCGACATTAATCCTTCTGACCTACGTATTGACGTATACCGTGCCTCTGGCGCTGGTGGTCAGCACGTAAACACCACGGAATCGGCGGTACGTATTACTCACGTTCCGACCAACACCGTGGTTCAGTGTCAGAATGACCGTTCGCAGCATAAGAACAAAGATCAAGCGATGAAGCAGCTACGTGCTAAGCTTTTTGAACTTGAGATTCAAAAACAAAATGCTGAAAAACAAGCGAGCGAAGAAACGAAATCAGACATCGGTTGGGGCAGTCAGATCCGCTCTTACGTACTGGATGATTCTCGTATCAAAGATTTACGCACCGGCATCGAAAACCGTAATACTCAAGCGGTTCTTGACGGTGACTTAGACAAGTTTATTGAAGCTAGCCTGAAATCAGGTCTGTAAGCTTTATCAACTATTAAGCTTTACCAATAATATTGGTAAAAATGCCTATATTTGCAAAAATATAGCGGTCCAAATTTTAAAAGCAGGGTACATCTCTAATGACTGATGCTGTTCAAAACGAAAACGCACAAGAAGCTTCTTCACCTGAAGAGAACAAACTAATCGCTGAGCGCCGCAGCAAGCTGGATCACATCCGCCAAAACTGCAAAGCTAACGGTCACCCAAATGACTTCCGTCGTGAGCACCTAGCTGGCGATCTTCAAGCGGAATTCGGTGAGAAGACTAAGGAAGAGCTAGAAGAGCTTAACCACATCGTTGCGATCGCTGGTCGTGTTATGGCGAAGCGTGGTCCATTCCTTGCGATTCAAGAAACTTCTGGTCGTATCCAAGCATACGCAGCGAAAGACGTACAAAAAGTACTGAAAGAGAAGTACCAAGGCCTAGATATCGGTGACATCATCGGTGTTAAAGGTGCGCTTCACAAATCAGGTAAAGGCGACCTTTACGTGAACATGGAAGAGTTTGAATTGCTGACTAAAGCACTTCGTCCTCTACCAGAGAAGTTCCACGGTCTAACTGACCAAGAGATGCGTTACCGTCAGCGTTACGTTGACCTAATCGTGAACGAAGATTCTCGCAATGCATTTATCGTGCGTTCTAAGCTTGTATCTTCAATCCGTAACTTCATGAGCGCGAAAGGCTACCTAGAAGTTGAAACGCCAATGATGCACGTGATCCCGGGTGGCGCAACTGCACGTCCATTCATCACTCATCACAATGCACTAGACATCGACATGTATCTACGTGTTGCACCAGAGCTTTACCTTAAGCGTCTAGTGGTTGGTGGTTTTGATCGTGTATTCGAGATCAACCGTAACTTCCGTAACGAAGGTCTATCTCCACGTCACAACCCAGAATTCACAATGATGGAATTCTACCAAGCGTACTCTGACTACAAAGACCTTATGGATCTGACAGAAGAGATGCTAAGCACGGCAGCAATGGACGTTCTTGGTTCTACTTCTATGCCTTACGGTGACGAAACGGTTGAGTTCGGTGGCACTTACGCTCGAATGAGCATGTTCGATGCAATCAAGCACTACAACCCTGAGCACGCTGAGATTCAAGCGCTAACAGAAGCAGACCTACAAGACCGTGAGAAGATGGTTGCTATCGCAAAATCTGTACACGTAGACGTAGAAACGTTCTGGACATGTGGTCAGCTTCTAGAAGAGATCTTTGGTGAAACGGCTGAGCCTCAGCTAATTCAACCAACGTTCATCACTGGCTACCCAGCGGACATCTCTCCTCTAGCACGTCGTAGCGATGACAACCCATTCTTCACAGACCGTTTTGAGTTCTTCATCGGTGGCCGTGAAGTTGCGAATGGTTTCTCTGAGCTTAACGATGCACAAGACCAAGACGAGCGTTTCAAAGCGCAAGTTAACGCGAAAGACGCGGGTGACGACGAAGCAATGTACTACGATGCAGACTACATTACTGCACTAGAGCACGGCCTACCGCCAACAGCAGGTCAAGGTATCGGTATCGACCGTCTAGCAATGCTATTTACAAACACGCACACAATCCGTGACGTGATCTTGTTCCCGGCAATGCGTCCACAAGCGTAATTCTCGCTTATAGGGCGTAACAGCCTATGTAATTAAAAAGCCACCTTCGGGTGGCTTTTTCTGTTTTTGGGCTTCAAAACCTAGTCTGTACCGCACTCTTGATTCGAAAAATCGTTATTTCTGACATAGTCTTACTATTGAGACATAAAATCTAAGATAGTCTCACTACTATACGCCTCTGCGCTGAATACGATCTCGCGGCATTTTGTCGAACGATGAAGCAGTGACTCGTATTAGCCTGATTTAAATAAAAATAGAATAAGGAAGAAGGATGGGAACTCAATTTAAGATGGATTCCTTACCAGGTTCTCTTATCGTCGTTGGTGGTGCGTACGAACCCTGGTTATCAGTGTTAGAACAAGTGGGTTGGCAGTGTACCCAGTGTGCAGATTTACGAAAAGCCGATGCCTTGATTGCTGATATTGGCCCATGTATTGGTATTGTCGATCTTAGTCATGATGAGTTCAGTCTCAACGGTATTGCTAACCTTGTGAGCAATAACAAGCAGGTGAGATGGCTCGCCTTTATCCGTGAATCGCAATTAAGCTCTGATACTATCTGCCAGTTTATCGTTAACTTCTGTATCGACTTTTTCACGGCGCCAATCCCAGATGCTCAGTTGCTGAGTACCATTGGTCACCAACTGGGTATGCTGAAGCTTGAGCAGAAAGTATGGCCAAACTACGGCATTAACAACAATATGGGCCTGCTGGGCGACTCTGTGGCTGTGAAGCGCTTGAGAGACCAAGTGAAGCGTATTGGGCCGACTGATGTCAGTATCTTGATTTATGGCGAGAGCGGAGCTGGTAAAGAGACGATTGCACGCTCGATTCACCAAAACTCGTCGCGAGCACAGAAGCCATTTTTAACGGTTAACTGTCGTGCCTTGTCTGAAATGAGAATAGAGGCCGAGGTCTTTGGTATTTCAGCACAGCCAGCGACAGCGCCTTGTATGTTGGAAGAAGCCGATGGCGGAACCATCTTGCTTAATGATGTTTTAGCGATGCCACGCAATCAACAACTGAATCTGTTGCGCTTTTTACAAGAGGGTAAGATTGAAACCGCTAATGGACCTAAATCCGTTGATGTGCGTATTCTGGCCGCGAACTCCTCTGATATCGAGAAGGCGTTGATTGAGGGCGATTTTAATGAAGAGCTCTATCACTACATTAATGTTCTGCGTATTCATGTTCCGAGCTTAAAAGAACGTGTGAGTGATATTTCAGTACTGGCTAATCACTTTCTGCGTGAGTACTCGAAAGAGTTTAATGCTCAAGCGAAGAGCTTTTCAGACGATGCTATCCGTTCGATGAATCGCTACCATTGGCCTGGAAATGTGCGTGAGCTGATGAATCAGATTAAGCGTGTTGTGTTGATGTCGGATGCGGTGATCATTGAGGATCATCAACTCGATTTACCAAAACAGAATGATGAACGCCGAAGTTTGAAGAGTATTCGTGAGCGTTCAGAGCGCGATGCACTGCTGATTGTATTGGAGTCTTACGGCGGTCAGGTTTCGTTGGCAGCTAAAGAACTTGGCGTATCACGAGCAACTATGTACCGATTGCTCAATAAACACAGCCTAATCTCTGAGGGGGTTGTTTAGACTCTTTTCTACATGACTTTATTCAGTCACTGTAAATGAAAGGCCACGTATCTACGTGGCTTTTTTGTTGCTGAAGGGGAGTCAGTTCTTTTCTAGCTCAGCCCGAAGATAGATATGCTGTGATTTTATATAATCATAGTGAATATGTTATATTTAAATGAATATGCAACTGATATTTTAGGTAAATGCATTGTTTTGAAAATGTTAACCAATTATCGGTTGAATAATATACTCACTTGGTTAGACTTTACCCGTGAAAGCAGAGATTTAACAAATACTTGTCTGCTTTTACTACCTCATTTCTTTTTGGATTTTTTAGTTAGCTTGGAGGCGCAAATGAAACATTTCGATTTTATACAGCATATTTGCGCGTCGTTTGATCCGTGTACTGACATGGTGACTGATATGTCACAAACATCAGCCATGGCCGATCGAAACACCCAAGATAAACCTAACTAATAGATCCGTATCCTTATTTGGCTGCGGAAAAATAGCAGCTAAATGAGAAGCCCTCACACTATCTAACACGCTATTTTTCCTCAGTTTATTCAACAACTGGAGAGTTATTATGCGTCACTCAGTATATTTAAAATTAGCAACAGTCCTTATCCGTGCCGATCTTCGTCGTGAAGAGCGTGAATGGCAACGAAAAGTTCGTCGTAGTTCATATGATCTACCATGGAACAATACTCACTTATTAAGAGATATTGGTCTTGAGGCTGACGGTCGACCTATTGGTTTTTCTGAACCAGAAGTTGTCACTATTGAACGTCGAGTACGTCACCTTCGTCGTGTCCTAAGTGCGCGAATACCGACGTAATCTGCGGGGTTGATAGCACCGTTCAACCCCTAAGATAAGTCACAGTGATAGTTATGGCGTCGAAAGTGCAAACTTTTGAACTAGAACTGGTCAAATAAGAGAAGCTCTTGCTTCTCTTTTTTGCTTTTTTAAGCCGTTATCTATGCTTTTTTAAGTTGTTATCTAGTAAAGGAAAAGAGTTCTACTAAGCTTTATAGAGCAAGGGAGGCTGGCTATGCAGAAGCATCAATTAGACATGTGGTTACATGGAGAGCATAAAGACTCTTATCAAACTCCAAAAGTGTACGTTATAGGCTGTTCTGATATCTCAGAATATCTACTGGCGGTGGAGTACAAACACAAGCTAGAACCGGTAAAGCAAGACGGCGAGCCGCTTCACTTTGGATCCTTGGATCAAGTGAAAGAGGAGTTACTCCGGCTCGGCTTTGAAAAGGCGTATCTTCGCCTACATAACGCGTATGATGAGTTTGGTAATGAGCCAAGCCAAAGCTACTGTGACATTGAACTGGCGCTTAAACCTCATTAAGAGAGCGTTTGTTGCTAGAGATTGATTCTAATTGCAGGCTCTTTTGTAACGCATTGAGAGTTTTCGCTACCGAGGCTCGATTAAACGATCTATGCGTAATGTGTTGTCAGCAATTTGTGGGTGAATTGAGTTCGTAGATAGAAACCACGTGGTTTAGTTTTGATAGGTTTTCCACTTGCACCGTAAGCTTCGGTTAACACTCGACTGTTGGCAGCTTTTGGACGTAAATGCAGTGCTTCACCGTGTCTTGCAGTTATTTGCTCCACATTGCCTAACACGATCAATTCCATTAGTTCTTCCCAATCTCTTTTCAAGAGTTCGTCTTCAGCTTGGCTAGGTGTCCATAATAAAGGGGATCCTACATGCCTCTCTGCTAACGGGATCTCTCTTTCTCCCTCGACAGGGATCCACAACACCTTAGACAGCTTGTTTCGAACGTGGCTGGTTTCCCAAGTTATGCCTTGCACACCCATCAAAGGCGCGACACACACAAAGGTGGTTTCGAGTGGCTTGCCAGAATAGCCAATCGGAATACTTTTTAGCTCGATCCCTAGCTTGGCAAAATCTTGTTCTGGCTTGCTGCCTGCAGGTGCACCCAAGTGCCATTCCAATAACTGCCCAACCCAGCCTTTATCACGCTTAAGGTCGTTTGGCATCCGCATCTCGGCTTCGTCGGCGAGTTCTTTAAAGGTCATTCCGGCGATGGCATACGCGCGCTCTAACAGCTCTTGTTGTGTTTGTGGTTCTGGTTTCATAATAAAAGGTATGATCAAAAAAACGATTTTATCAGAAGTTATCACCAAATGACGACTGGTTAAGAAATGATCTCCTTGCGAGAAAAGGGATCAAACTCAGGGTTATCCACAGGACATAAAGGTAATTAATTGAAATATTAATTTAGTGGATAAATAAACAGGGGTTTATGGTGGATAAAATGCTTGCCAAATGGGGTTCAAAATGAATCTTTCACTTGGTAGTGTGGATAAACATCGGAGTGGTTGATCTTTAACCATGTCGAATTTCTGAAAGATCTTTTACATTTCCAATGTTTTTTAAAACTAAGATATTATTTTAATTGGTTGATTTGTATGAATATAAATTAAGTTTTATTGATTTGTCGTTTTTTGTGTTGATGAATCTATGGATTAAAAAAAACGATTGCGGGTAATTCTTCACATAGTTATTCACAGAAAAGGTGAATAAATGTGGTCTATGTCTCACTATTGTGTGGGTAACTAGAATTTGAGCAAAACTTATCCATATCTTTAGTTATTATTCATAAATATAGCGCTTATCACGTCACTAAGTTTGCTCCGATTGGGGATATGTGGAAAAATCAGAGTAATTAAAAATTTAGATAGAGGTTGGCCAGTGATAGATGGCGATGGTTACCGATTAAATGTTGGTATTGTAATCTGTAACAACCATGGTCAGGTCTTCTGGGCTAAACGATACGGACAACATTCATGGCAATTTCCTCAAGGGGGAATAGATGAAGGTGAGACTCCGGAACAGGCAATGTACCGCGAGTTGTATGAAGAGGTTGGCCTTACTAAAAAGGATGTAAAGATCGTCGCGACAAGTCGTCATTGGTTACGCTATAAGCTACCCAAACGACTGGTTCGGTGGGATTCTAAACCTGTCTGTATTGGACAAAAACAGAAGTGGTTTCTTTTGCGCTTAGATTGCGATGAATCGCATATCAATATGCAGCGTGGAAGTACACCTGAGTTTGATGGTTGGCGTTGGGTGAGTTACTGGTACCCAGTTCGACAAGTTGTTTCTTTCAAGCGAGATGTTTACCGTCGAGCGATGAAAGAGTTCGCATCTTTAGCAATGCCGTTTAAAGAGCGAAAAATAAAAGGAAAGCGCAAATTGCGTAGAGGTTAAGCATGCTCAGTCAACTAAGGGAAATAGTTGAACACGTATCAAGAGTTGAAGATGTGTCGACGGCTCTTGATATTTTGGTGAAAGAGACATGCAGTGCGATGCAGACGGAATGTTGCACCGTGTATTTGGCAAATAATGATATGCAGCGCCTTGAGTTGATGGCAACTCAAGGCCTGATCTTCAAAGGCAATAGCATTCACATTGGTTTTGACGAAGGTCTGGTTGGCCTTGTTAAAAGAAGTGCTGAACCTATCAACCTTGCACAAGCATCTGCTCACCCTGCTTATAAGTTTTTTCCAGAGCTTGGAGAAAACGTCTATCACTCTTTTCTCGGTACTCCGATTATCCACCGCAAGCAAGTACTCGGTGTATTGGTCATTCAACAGAAGACTCCGCGTTTATTCAGTGAGATGGAAGAATCTTTCCTTGTCACGCTCTCAGCACAACTTGCCGTTATTGTGGCGCACGCCCAAACTCAAGGTCATTGGCTGTTAGAGCAACAGAAGCTACCTGCGACTAAAGGTATTGCAGCTTCATCGGGCGTGGCGATTGGTGATTTATGGTGGGACAACACCCAGCCTGAACTTACCGATGTTTATCCTGCTTCGACGCTCAATGTAGAGAGAGAGCATGAGTTGTTGGCGGTAGCGGTTGAAAATGCCCTCAATGACTTTAAGCGCATGCGAAAGCGCTTAGATAGCGAAATCAATAAAGACGCATTAGCGATCTTTGACCTGTTTACTCACTTACTCAACGATCCTATGTTGCGTAAGGATCTAAAGAGTCAAATTCAGAAAGGCGATAAAGCCGATTGGGCATTAAGACAAGTGGTTGAGAGCTATTCGAACCGCTTTGCTCGTATGTCTGATGTGTACCTTCGTGAGAGAGCACAAGACATCCGAGAGCTCGGACAAAGGTTGCTCTATTTCCTCCATAACTCTGAACATGAACTCCGCACATTAGATAAGCCGATTATTCTAGTGGTTCGTGAGTTAACCGCTTCGGTATTAGCGTCTATTCCAAAAGAAAAGCTATTAGCTGTTATTTCCTTGGAAGGGGCGGCGAACTCGCATGCAGCGATTTTGTCTCGAGCGCTTGGCATACCTTCAGTCATGGGGGTAAATCTCAATCTAGCTCAAGCTAATGGCAAGCGAGCGATTGTGGATGGGTATAGCGGTGAGATCTTTATTGAGCCGACTAAAAACCTGCTTAAAGAGTATCGAGGGCTGATTCTAGAAGAGAGTGAGCTCTCCTCTATGGTCAATCGCGAGCTGTACCTACCGGCAAAAACGCAAGACGACAAGCAAGTAGAGATTCTACTTAATGCGGGTTTGAGTGCAGACACTAACATCGCCATCAACCAAGGTGTTGATGGAGTAGGGCTGTATCGAACTGAAATCTCTTTCTTGTTACAGCAAAGATTCCCGTCAGAGGATGAACAATTCAAGCAGTATCGTTCTGTGCTGGCAAGTTACCCTGAGAAACAAGTGGTGATGCGTACACTCGATATCGGTGGTGATAAGGCCTTACCTTATTTTCCTATCGAAGAGGACAATCCATTCCTTGGTTGGCGTGGTATTCGTTTTACGCTCGATCATCCAGATATCTTCATTATTCAACTGCGTGCCATGCTACGTGCGAGTTGTGAAAGCCATAACTTGAGCATTTTGCTGCCGATGATCTCTGGTGCTCAGGAATTGGATGACGCGCTACAACTGATTGAACAAGCGTATGACGAAGTGCATGAGCTTGATAACCGAGTGCGTATGCCTCGCGTTGGTATCATGATTGAAGTGCCATCCATGCTGTACATACTGCCGCTGATTGCGGATAAGGTCGACTTCGTTTCAGTCGGTACCAACGACTTAACCCAATATTTATTAGCGGTTGATCGGAACAATTCACGAGTATCCGATGTCTATGAATCAATGCACCCTGCGGTGATCATGGCATTAAAACAAATTCATGATACTTGTAAGCAATATCAATTACCTGTGTGTATTTGTGGCGAGTTAGCCGGTGACCCGATGGGCGCGCTGCTATTGATTGGATTGGGGTATGAGACGCTAAGTATGAATACCTCGAATGTCGCAAGAACCAAATATTTGATTCGTCAATCGAACTTGGCTGAATTACAGGATTTGGCAAATAAGGCACTTTCAAAACCGTATGGTAGTGACATCTATAGTATGATGCTGAACTATTTCGAAGAGCGTGAATTTACAGGCTTCATTCGAGCAGGTAAAAAATAGGATTTAACGTGTCATATGAACTAATAGGCTTGTTAGCAGGCCTTGGTGCTATTGTTGGTGTTTTAGCAGGCTTGCTAGGCATTGGTGGTGGTTTGCTGGTGGTTCCTGCCTTACTGTTTTTGCTTCCTAAAGCGGGTATCCCCCAAGAGTTTGCGATGCAAATGGCATTGGCTACTTCGCTATCAACCATCATTGTTACGTCGGGATCGTCTGCGATTAACCATTTAAAATTAGGTAACGTAGAGATATTTGTCGTTAAGTGGTTGATGCCGGGTGTCGTTATAGGCGGCTTCCTCGGTTCTTTCGTGGCCGATGTCATTCCAGCTCAATACTTACCAAAAGTCTTTGGTGTGATTGTTTTGGTATTGGCGTTGCAAATGCTGTTGTCGATTCGCTCTAAGAGCCAAAAGTCGATGCCGGGTTCAGCTAAAACCGTATTGTGTGGTGGCGGTATTGGTTTGGTATCAAGCTTGGCGGGCATTGGCGGTGGGTCTTTATCGGTGCCTTTCCTTAACCATCATGGTGTGGAAATGCGCAAAGCTGTGGGCTCATCTTCGGTATGCGGTTGTGTTATCGCGATTTCGGGAATGCTCGGTTTCATTTGGCATGGATCTTCTGTTGATGATCTTCCTGCGTATAGCTTAGGTTACGTTTATCTGCCGGCTTTGATCGCGATATCTTGTACCTCAGTTTTGACCACTCGAGTGGGGGCGAAACTGGCCACTCAATTGCCAACCTCTGTGCTGAAGAAATTCTTTGCGGTATTTTTAATGTTTATAGCAGCCACAATGCTGCTGTAGTGTCTTTTCTGTTAGCCATTGAGCTAACCGTTAATCAATTTAGATAGAGAGCCAAGTATGTCTCAGGGTTTTATCGAATTCCCAAATATCGATCCTGTTCTTATTGAACTAGGACCAATCTCAGTTCGTTGGTACGGCTTAATGTACCTTGTTGGTTTTATGTTTGCTCTTTGGTTAGCAAATCGTCGAGCTGATCAACCGGGCAGCGGTTGGACTCGAGAGCAAGTATCAGACTTACTGTTTGCTGGCTTTCTAGGTGTGGTGCTGGGTGGTCGTATTGGCTACGTACTTTTCTACAACTTTGACCTTTTCCTAGCAGATCCTCTTTATCTATTTAAGGTATGGACTGGCGGTATGTCTTTCCACGGTGGTTTGCTTGGTGTTATTACTGCCATGTTTTGGTATGCCAAAAAGAACGGTCGAACCTTCTTTGGTGTGGCAGACATGATTGCACCATTGGTGCCATTTGGTTTAGGCATGGGACGCTTAGGTAACTTCATGAACAGCGAGCTTTGGGGCCGTGTGACTGATGTGCCATGGGCTATTGTGTTCCCTAACGGTGGCCCACTTCCTCGTCACCCATCTCAACTTTACGAGATGGCGCTTGAAGGTATTGTGCTGTTCTTCATCTTGAACTGGTTTATCAAAAAGCCGCGTCCTCTTGGTTCTGTATCAGGGTTATTCCTAGCAGGATATGGTACATTCCGCTTCTTAGTAGAATACGTACGTGAACCTGACGCTCACCTAGGTTTGTTCGGTGGATTTATCTCTATGGGACAAATTTTGTCACTGCCAATGGTTATCATCGGTGTGCTGATGATGGTGTGGGCATACAAGCGTGGTCACTACAAAGACGAATTACCACAACAAACGAAGTAAGGAATTGGTGTGAAACAGTATTTAGATCTCTGTCAGCGTATCGTTGATGACGGTACTTGGATTGAAAATGAACGCACGGGCAAGCGCTGCCTAACCGTGATCAATGCTGACCTGGAATATGATGTTGGTAATAACCAGTTCCCTCTAGTAACAACGCGTAAGAGCTTTTGGAAGGCCGCGGTTGCTGAACTGCTTGGCTACATCCGTGGTTACGATAATGCTGAAGACTTCCGCAAACTAGGTACTAAGACTTGGGATGCGAATTCGAACTTGAACGAGGCATGGCTAAATAACCCTTACCGCAAGGGCGAAGACGATATGGGCCGTGTTTACGGCGTTCAAGGACGTGCATGGGCAAAACCTGATGGCGGTCATATCGACCAACTGAAGAAGATTGTTGATGATCTAACGAACGGTATTGATGACCGTGGTGAGATCTTAAACTTCTATAACCCAGGTGAGTTCCACATGGGATGTTTGCGTCCGTGTATGTACAGCCATCACTTCTCTCTACTTGGTGACACTCTGTACCTAAACAGTACTCAACGTTCTTGTGACGTGCCTTTAGGCCTGAACTTCAACATGGTTCAAGTGTATGTCTTCCTAGCTATTATGGCGCAAATCACGGGTAAGAAAGCTGGCGTGGCTTACCACAAGCTTGTGAATGCTCATATCTACGAAGATCAGCTGGCGCCAATGCGTGACATTCAGCTAAAGCGTGAGCCGTTAGCTGGCCCAACATTCCATATCAATCCTGAGATTAAGTCTCTAGAAGATTTGGAAACATGGGTAACGATGGATGACTTCTGGGTTGAAGGTTACGAATGCCACGAAGCGATTAAGTACCCGTTCTCGGTTTAATCTAATCTGCTTTGTTTGATTGAAAGGCTGCCATTGTGCAGCCTTTTTTATTTGTGATACTTGGCTTGCTTACTATTTATAAAACCAATAATCTTGTGGGGTCTTTTCTAACCACAGAACTGCTATGACTCGTTCGCATTGCTTCGTGTTGCAACATGACTTTCCTATTGCTTTCTACCCTGATAAAAATCAGTTGGTGATTGATGATGAGGCGATTCATCTAGAGCCATTACAAGCAAAGCTACTCAGCTATTTCATCGAAAATCGCGGGCAAGTGGTTAGCACTCAGCAGATAGCCTCTGATGTGTGGCAAAGAACTCAAGTGTCTGACAATCTGGTTAGGCAAGTCATCAGTTTATTGCGCAGTCAACTTCAGGATAAGTCACGTCCGTATCGCATTATTCAGACGATCCCTAAACAAGGTTACCAGTTCGATGTTGAGGTGACTCAGTCGAGCGTTAAACCAACTCCCGTTGAGGACGCCTCTCAACTTGAGCCTATTGTTGCTAAGTCGAAAAAGAAAACCATCGCCCTGATTACAACCGCAGTATTCTCTATTGGCTTAATAGCAGCTTGGGCATGGCAAACCGATGTCCCAGCTAATGACACTGCTGTTATTTCTGCTCATCAAAGTGATGTAATTCCTGTTTATATTCATGACATAACACTCGATTCTGCGAACGATTATGAGATGTCAGAAAGCGTTTATAACTATCTTTTCTACGGGCTGAATTCGGCAAAAAACTTATCGGGTTACCACTTTTCTCAGCTATCGCATCAGGGCAAGCAATCACTGACCAACAATGGTGTTGAACTCAAAGGTTGGCTCAAACAAAAGGACAGTGATTATGTGTTGAGCGTGCTTGTACAAAACAATCGCCAACCGAATCAAAGTCAGAAAGTGGAAAAACGCTTTAGCCAAGATAATTTCTTTGATGCAATTGGGGATGTGATTCTCGAGGTCAAAGCCATTATTGCTCCAATGAGCTCCGAATACGGCGTGGCAAGTCATCGAGTGACCTCTATTGATAACTACGATGATTGGAGTGTTATCTCCGAGGGGATATCGTTGTTCTACCAAGGAAAAGGTGGTCAGCCAATTGAGGAAATAGCACTTCAGTTGGATACGATTCAACAACAAGGGCGAGATAATTATCTGGTCAATGCCTTGCTGTCGTATTCGGAATCTTTGGCTTATTTACAAAATCATGAACAAGAAGACCGCGAACATGCACTGCAACTGGCAAAGCAAGCCTTCGAGATGAACCCACGTTGTGACATCGCTAATCTTACCTTGGGGCTAGCCTTGTTAATCAATCAACATGCTAATCAAGCGTTCCCTTATCTATCCTATGCTGCCGAAAGTACGCCGAGCCCAATCAGCTTTTATCTACTGAGTGTGGCTGACAAGCTGTCGGACAACCCAAAAGGTTCGCAATACAACTATCAACGTTATACCGAAGTAAAAAAAGAGAATGACGGTCAACTGTTTGATCTTATTGAATCTTTATAAAAAAAACCTTTCCTAAACCACGAAATACGTTTTTAAGCGAAGGTGTTTCGTGAGAGCCAATAGCAACGGTATATCCGCAAGACTTTCTTGTGCCAACAGGCTTCTCAATATGTTTGATTATTGTTTGGACTCAGGCTCGATTGCCTTGCATCAAGCGTAAAAACATCGACTTCCAGATACTGGTACCAAATCATTCATTATTGGGGGTACACACATGTTGAAGAAGTTTGCTTTTCAGATCATTCCAATTCAGATCTTCTTATTCGTCTTTTGGTTTAAAAATGGCTTTATCGATAAAGTGATGGGCGTGCTACTTGGCTACATTACACCCGATACCGCTTATGCGGGAGACACTTGGGTGGGTTGGAAAGGCTATATTGTCGGCACTTGGGATAAGAGCCAAATCGGTCATGCTTTATTGAGTCCAACGTTCGATTTTATGTTCCCAATTTTGATTGCTTTGCAATGTGTGCCGTTTTTATTGGTTCTTCGTTCGGTACTTGCTGGTGAGTTCATGGTTGGCAAAGAACGTCCGTGGTTGCTCTATGCCGCCTTTGCTTCTCTGTTTGTGACTGCTTGTATGGCTTTCACTCAAACCATCACAGGTGCAAGCGACGGGCAGTATCTATGGCAATTTATCGGCTTTGGTATGGTTGCCATTATGTACCTGCGTAATGAGCAAGGTAAGTAAGCGTTTTTTAGATGCGAGTAAACGGGATTCGAGATGCGAAGAGCGTGTTTAGATTTGAGTCAGTTAGATATGAAATATTAAAACGCAGATAATTAGAGATAGTCGCTTTTCGTTACTCGTTTACACGAATCTCGTATCTGGTTTTGGTCTTCGTTACTCGCTTACTCAAATCCCGCATCTTCTTTTTGTTTCCTGCATCCGTTCCTAAAAAGAAAAAGCCCGCAACCTAGGAGGTTGCGGGCTTTGCTATAAGCGATGTTTGTTTTGCTATTAAGCAGTCAAAGCTAACACGGTACCAGGCAGTACAAGGAATACCGCAACAAGGTAACCAGCGACTACTGATTTGTTCTTCACAGCCATGTCTGAAATCATGTCTGCCGCTTTAACTGGTAGCTCACGTAGGAACGGAATACCGAAGATGAATACCGTTGCCATGATGTTGAACACCAAGTGTACTAGAGCAATTTGTAGTGCGAATACTGCGAACTCACCAGATACTGCTGTAGCTGCAAGTAGAGCCGTAATACATGTACCGATGTTTGCACCAAGAGTGAATGGGTAAACGTCACGTACTTTAAGAACACCTGAGCCTACTAGTGGAACCATCAAGCTTGTTGTCGTAGAAGAAGACTGAACAAGGATAGTAACGATAGAGCCAGAAGCGATACCGTGGATAGGACCACGACCAATTGCATTCTTTAGAATCTCACGAGCACGGCCAACCATCAGGCTCTTCATTAGCTTACCCATTACCGTGATAGCTACGAAAATAGTCGCAATACCTAGAACGATAAGCATGATGCCACCAACAGTGTCGCCAAATGTTGATAGAGGCTCTTTAATAGCACTAACTACTGGCTTAGTGATTGGCTTGATGAAGTTAAGACCACCCATGCTCATATCACCTGTTGCTAGCATTGGTGATACCAACCAGTGAGAAATCTTTTCTAGAATACCAAACGCCATCTCTAGTGGTAGGAAGATAGCAACGGCTAATAGGTTAAAGAAGTCGTGAATAGTCGCACTTGCGAATGCACGTTTGAACTCTTCTTTACAACGAACGTGACCAAGGCTAACTAGCGTATTGGTTACCGTAGTACCAATGTTAGCACCCATGATCATTGGGATTGCTAGCTCAACAGGTAAACCACCTGCCACAAGGCCAACGATAATTGAAGTAACTGTGCTTGATGATTGAATAAGTGCTGTTGCCACTAAACCAATCATTAAGCCTGCAACTGGGTGTGAAGCAAATTCGAAAAGAACCTTTGCTTGCTCGCCTGTTGCCCATTTGAAGCCTGTACCAACCATTGAAACTGAAAGTAATAGTAGGTAAAGCATGAATGCCAAGTTAGCCCAGCGTAGCCAACGAGTAGTGCTCGAGATAGGCGCTGCTGCAGTAGTAGCTTGGTTCATAATGTTTTCTCCATTGGACCGTTTAAGTCTGTGTTTGGTCTGTTTGTTTAATCTGAGCGTGATGTTAGAGAACAAATATTTCAGTAATATTACATTTTGGTTTAGGTTGGTTTTTTTTGTGATGATTTGCTGTTTAAATATTTTGACAGTAAATGTTGTTAATTTAACCTTTTGTTTTAATTGGTGTTTTTGTGATTTTCAACTTGGGTGATATAGATCTTAAAAGTTAGAGAAAAATTGAAAATAATCGCTGAAATATTACATTATGAAATCAGACACTTCGTAAAAACAGGTGATAATGGTTAGTTAGGTTTGGTTTTTCCGAGTTTGTTGAGTGGGAGTGTCATATTTGATATAAAAGGGTATCTACTCTTTTATTACGGCACATCTATGTCGCACCTCAACTATAACCACCTTTATTACTTTTGGATGGTTTGCAAACAAGGCTCTGTTACTAAAGCGGCAGAAGCTCTATTCCTAACACCACAAACAGTAACTGGTCAGATAAAAGCGTTAGAAGAGCGTATGGATGGCAAGTTAACTAAGCGTAATGGTCGCAGTGTTGAGCCGACAGAGCTTGGGCAGCTAGTCTTTAAGTACGCTGACCGTATGTTTGGCCTGAGTTATGAGATGCTGGATATCGTAAATTATAGCCAGCACTCTAATATTCTGTTTGATGTTGGTGTTGCGGATGCACTGTCTAAAAGACTCGTAAGCAAGATACTGATGTCGACGATTCCCCCAGATAACAGCATTCATTTACGTTGCTTTGAATCGACCCATGAAATGCTACTTGAGCAACTTTCTCAGCATAAGCTCGATATGATCTTGTCTGATTGCCCGGTGGATTCGAGTCAAAGCCCTGGCCTGTTTAGTAAAAAGCTTGGCGAAAGTGGAATGAGCTTTTTCAGTTCCGGCAAGGTTGAAGGTGTGAACTTCCCCGCGGTATTAGAACAAAGAAAGCTTTTGATACCTGGTAGTCGAACCTCAATGGGGCGCAAAGTGCTGCAGTGGTTTGATAGACAAGGACTTAAACCTGATGTTTTGGGTGAGTTTGATGATGCGGCATTGATGAAGGCTTTTGCTCGCTACCACGATGACGCAATATTCTTAGCGCCAACCCTTTATATGTCTGAGGTTGAGGAAGATACATCACTGCAATTATTAGGTGGCATTGAAGAGTTAAAAGAGGAGTACTACGTCATATTTGCTGAGAGGATGATCCAACATCCAGCAGTAAAAAACGTATGCGACGCAGATTTTAGCAAATTGTTCGAGTGAGGCGGTTTGTTAATGAATTGATATCGATTATCATAACTCCACCATATGCCGGAAATACTGATAGCCCGTAGTTGGCGTAAAGGTTGTAGGGAGCCAAACTATGAACTTAAAAGAGATGGAGAAGAACTCAGCACAAGCTGTGATTCTACTCAAAGCCATGGCCAACGAGCGTCGCTTACAGATCTTGTGCCTATTACATGGTACTGAGCTGTCGGTTGGGGAGTTGTGTGGCAAGTTGGAACTGAGTCAGTCTGCTTTATCTCAACATCTTGCTTGGTTGAGAAGAGATGGTTTGGTC
The DNA here is from genome assembly GCF_003050065.1 of Vibrio sp. 10N.286.51.C3. Taxonomy (NCBI): domain Bacteria; kingdom Pseudomonadati; phylum Pseudomonadota; class Gammaproteobacteria; order Vibrionales; family Vibrionaceae; genus Vibrio; species Vibrio sp. 10N.286.51.C3. Next base: position 246,788 of record NZ_PIGC01000007.1, read on the forward strand.
GAAACTCGCAAAGAAGCTCAAACTGTGTATTACACATTGAGTAGTGAAGAAGTAAAAGCGATGATTAACCTACTGCATGGTATTTACTGCAAGTAGCTTATTGCTGGTGGGAGGTGGATTTCTTATCAGGAATAAGACCGACACAAGGAAGTGTCAGTATTTCACGTCAAACGTGAGTGCCTATCTATATTACCGACCTATCTATCTGCTTGTCTGTTTTTTTCTCGTTGTTTTTTAGCTGCTTAGCTATTTATCGGTAAGCAAATTAGCGGTTTTTCAGTTAAATAATCACCGGAAAATAATAGCATTTCTCAAATTTTAGATATAAAAAAACCGGCCAAGGCCGGTTTTTTTCGTTTTGCGTTGTAATCAAATTTCTATTAAAGAGCTTTGATTGCAGCAGCGAAACGAGACTTATGACGTGCAGCTTTATTCTTATGAATAAGGCCTTTAGTCGCCATACGGTCTAGAAGAGGTGTAACTTCTACAAGAGCAGCAGTTGCAGCTTCTTTATTGCCAGCTTCAATAGCTGCAATAGTTTTTTTCATGTAAGTGCGCATCATAGAACGACGGCTAGCATTGTGCTGGCGACGTTTCTCAGCTTGGATAGCGCGCTTCTTAGCAGATTTACTGTTTGCCAAGGGTCTAACTCCCAAAAACTTAGTTCGGTGACAATTTAAGGGCGAGGACTATCCCTCATTAGCGCTTAATTGTCAAATGATTTGTGCAAAAACCAATCGTAGCCAAACAAACTTTGGTATGGAAAGGTCATCGCGGTTAAGATGGCGGGGATTCTAACAGCATTTTTAGACCAATGCTAATAAATATGCTTCTTAGGATAGGATAGTATTTATCCTCGCTTGAAAGTAATCAACCAGTGTCAGAGGTTTCTGTGAGTAAACGACTATTAAAGTCAGGGCTGATTGTCAGTGTAATGACTTTTGTTTCCCGTGTCTTGGGGCTAGTACGTGATGTCGTAGTAGCAAACTTAATGGGGGCAGGAGCAAGTGCAGACGTATTTTTCTTCGCCAATAAAATTCCTAATTTTTTACGTCGGCTGTTTGCCGAAGGTGCTTTTTCTCAAGCCTTTGTACCAGTATTAACGGAATATCACGCCGCAGGTGATAAAGATAAAACTCGAGACTTGATAGCAAAGGTGTCCGGTACTCTTGGGGTGTTGGTTTCTATTGTTACGGTGCTTGGGGTATTAGGCTCTGGGGTTATCACCGCAATGTTCGGTGCGGGTTGGTTTATTGATTGGCTTAATGACGGCCCCTCGGCGCCTAAGTTTGAACTCGCCAGCCTAATGCTGAAAATTACTTTTCCTTATTTATGGTTCATTACGTTTGTCGCTTTATCAGGTGCAATCCTTAATACCATGGGCAAATTTGCGGTTTCGTCATTTACGCCTGTGTTCTTGAACGTAATGATCATTGCTTGTGCTTGGTTTCTTGCTCCTAATTTAGAACAACCTGAAATTGGTTTATCCATCGGCGTTTTTCTTGGAGGCTTAGTTCAATTCCTGTTCCAAATGCCTTTCTTGATTAAAGCGGGAGTACTGGTTAAGCCTAAGTGGGGTTGGAGAGATCCGGGCGTGGTTAAGATCCGCACGTTAATGATCCCTGCTTTGTTTGGTGTGTCAGTAAGTCAAATCAACTTGTTGTTCGATACTTTCATTGCCAGTTTTCTAGCGACGGGCTCGATCAGTTGGCTGTATTACTCGGATCGACTATTAGAATTTCCACTCGGTTTGTTTGGTATTGCCATTGCGACGGTTATTCTTCCTGCTTTATCTCGTAAGCACGTTGATGCTGAAGGAGAAGGGTTTGCTCACACCATGGATTGGGGTGTGCGCATGGTACTGCTGCTCGGTATTCCTGCGATGTTCGGTCTTATTGTGTTAGCAAAACCGATGTTGATGGTGCTGTTTATGCGTGGTGAGTTTTCTCCTCATGATGTTAATCAGGCTTCAATGTCTTTAGTGGCGTACGCTTCAGGCTTGCTGAATTTCATGCTTATTAAAGTATTGGCTCCCGGCTATTACTCTCGTCAAGACACCAAAACACCGGTTAAGTACGGCATCATTGCGATGGTGACTAACATGGTGTTCAACGCAATCTTCGCTTATTTCTATGGTTATGTTGGTTTGGCAATCGCAACGGCGTTGTCTGCGTTCGTGAACATGACTCTGCTTTATCGTGGTTTGCATCTAGCGGGTGTTTATCGTTTAACCAAGACTACATTGTTGTTTAGCCTTAAATTATTGATCTCAGGTACGGTAATGATTGGCGTGATTTTATGGCAGCTAGACAATATGCAATTGTGGCTTGATTGGGGCTTTAACCAAAGAGCGTTGACACTAACAGGGTTGATCGCACTTGGCGCCTTTGCTTATATTGTGTCGATACTGGTTTTAGGTATCCGAGTAAAACATTTAAAAGCAGCGACAGATTAATACTGATTAGTATATAATCCGTCGGTTTCACACAATAAATGATGTTAATAACAGGTTTTAGCTGATCACAATGGAACTGATCCGAGGTATACACAATATTAAAGCGCAGCATCATGGCTGTGTATTAACCATAGGTAACTTCGATGGTGTTCATTTAGGGCATCAAGAGGTTCTGAGTCAGGTTTCTAAACAAGCTGCAGCATTAGGGCTCCCTTCTGTTGTCATGACGTTTGAGCCGCAACCTATGGAGTTGTTTGCCAAAGGTAAAGCACCAGCACGTTTAACTCGCTTACGAGATAAATACGTGCAACTGAGTAAGCTAGATATCAGTCGTTTATTGTGTGTGAATTTTAATCAGTATTTTGCAAGCTTGTCGGCTGAAGCGTTCATTAAAGACCTTTTGGTTGATAAGCTTGGCGTGAAATTCTTGGTTGTCGGTGACGATTTTTGCTTCGGTAAGGGTCGTACTGGTAATTTCGCTATGCTCAAAGCGGCAGGCGAGAAGTATGGTTTTGAGGTGGTGAGCACCCAGAGCTATTGCTTAAACCAATTACGAGTAAGCAGTACTGAGATACGAAATGCGTTAGCGGCCAATGACTTGGCTTCTAGTGCTACCATGCTAGGGCGTGACTACAGTATCAGTGGTCGTGTTTCTCATGGTCGAAAACTAGGGAGAACTATCGGTTTCCCTACCGCTAATATTCCATTAAAGCGTTGTGTTTCTCCTGTATCGGGAGTGTATGTTGTTGAAGCTTTGGATATCGACGGTGTTCCTGTCGGTGGCGTTGCTAATATTGGACAACGACCAACAGTTAATGGGGTAAGGCAGCAATTAGAAGTGCACTTTTTTGACTTTAAAGCCAATTTATATGGTAAACAGTTAGAAGTACGACTTTTGCACAAACTGCGCGACGAGATAAAATTTGAATCGTTCGACGCACTAAAGAATCAAATAGAATTGGATGCTGAAGCCGCAAGGGTGTGGCTGCTTCAGCTAAAGAATTAATCGGATGATTCCACCGATTAACATAATGTCTAACTTCGCCCAATATAACGGAATTAAGAATCGATGAGTGATTATAAAGATACCCTGAACTTACCAGAAACAGGGTTCCCAATGCGCGGTAATCTGGCAAATCGTGAGCCAGAAATGCTGAAGCGTTGGTACAAAGAAGATCTTTACGGCGAAATCCGTAAGGCAAAGAAAGGTAAAAAATCTTTCGTACTGCATGATGGCCCTCCATACGCGAACGGCGACATTCACATTGGCCACGCGCTGAATAAGATTCTTAAAGACATTATTATCAAATCTAAGACCCTTTCTGGTTTTGATGCACCGTACATCCCAGGTTGGGACTGTCACGGTCTTCCAATCGAGCTAATGGTTGAGAAGAAGAAAGGTAAGCCTGGTCAGAAGATTTCGGCTGCTGAATTCCGCGAAGAGTGTCGTAAGTACGCTGCGGGCCAAGTTGAAGGTCAGAAAGAGAGCTTCAAACGTCTTGGTATCATGGGCGAGTGGGACAAACCTTACCGTACTATGGATTTCGGCACTGAAGCGAACATCATTCGTTCTCTAGGCAAAATCGCAGACAAAGGTCACCTTCTTAAAGGTTTCAAACCAGTTCACTGGTGTACTGACTGTGGTTCTGCTCTGGCTGAAGCTGAAGTTGAATATAAAGATAAAGTTTCTCCATCTATCGATGTGAAATTTACAGCAGCTGACGAAGCGGCGCTGCTAGAGAAATTTACTCTAGCTGAAGGTCATGCGGGTCAAGGCGAAATTTCTATCGTTATCTGGACGACAACACCATGGACTCTGCCGGCGAACCGCGCAGTATGTCTACGTGATGATCTTGAATACGTGCTTATCCAAGTTGAAGCGAATGGCGACCAACCAGCTCAACGTATCGTTGTTGCTTCTGATCTAGCAAAAGACGTAATGGACCGTGCAGGTATCGAGCATTTCCATAACCTTGGTTTTGCTACAGGTGCTGATCTTGAGCTTTCTCAGTTCAACCACCCGTTCTACGATTTTACTGTTCCTGCTGTTCTTGGCGACCACGTAACAACGGATTCAGGTACTGGTGTGGTTCACACTGCGCCTGGCCACGGTCAAGAGGATTTCGTGGTTGGTAAGAAGTACAACCTAGAAATCGCTAACCCAGTTGGTTCAAACGGCGTTTACCTGCCAGATACTGAGCTATTTGCTGGTCAGCACGTATTTAAAGCGAACGACTCTGTTTTAGAAGTTCTAAAAGATAAAGGTGCACTTCTGCATCACCACGCTTACGAGCACAGCTACCCACACTGTTGGAGACACAAAACTCCAATCATCTTCCGTGCAACACCACAATGGTTCATCTCTATGGATCAAGCTGGCCTACGTGCTAAAGCACTAGAGTCTATCAAGAGTGTTGAGTGGTTGCCTGAATGGGGTCAAAGCCGTATCGAAGGTATGGTTGAAGGTCGCCCTGAGTGGTGTATCTCTCGTCAACGTACTTGGGGTGTGCCAATTGCTCTGTTCGTTCATAAAGAAACAGCAGAACTTCACCCAGAAAGCCCAGCGCTTATTGAAAAAGTCGCGAAGTTAGTTGAAGAGAAAGGTATTCAAGCTTGGTGGGATGTAGACGCTGCTGAACTTATGGGCGCAGAAGACGCTGATAAGTACGAAAAAGTAATGGATACGCTAGACGTATGGTTCGACTCAGGTGTGACGCACTTCTCGGTTGTTGATTCTCGTGAAGAGTACAACTTCCCGAACGAAGAGCGTACTCACAGTGCTGATCTTTACCTTGAAGGTTCAGACCAACACCGTGGCTGGTTCCAGTCTTCTTTAATTTCATCTATTGCGATGAAAGACGAAGCACCATACAAGCAAGTACTAACTCACGGTTTCGTGGTTGACGGTAACGGCCGTAAGATGTCTAAATCTATCGGTAACGTTGTTGCACCTAAAGATGTAACCAACAAGCTAGGTGCAGATATCCTGCGTCTATGGGTTGCTTCTACAGACTACACGGGTGAAGTTGCGGTTTCTGATGAAATCCTGAAGCGTTCAGCTGATGCTTACCGTCGTATTCGTAACACAGCGCGTTTCTTCCTAGCGAACTTGAATGGTTTCAACCCTGAAACTGACCTAGTACCTGCTGAAGAGATGGTTGCACTTGATCGCTGGGCTGTTGGCCGTGCTCAAGCTGCACAAGAAGAGATTGTTAAAGCATACGGCGAGTACAACACTCACGGTGTGACTCAACGTCTAATGCAGTTCTGTTCTATCGAAATGGGTTCTTTCTACCTAGACGTAATTAAAGACCGTCAGTACACAGCGAAGCAGGGCAGCCATGCTCAACGTAGCTGTCAAACTGCGCTTTACTACATCGTAGAAGCTCTAGTTCGTTGGATGGCACCTATCATGTCGTTCACTGCAGATGAAATCTGGAACGAGATGCCGGGTGAGCGCGACAAGTTCGTGTTTACTGGCGAATGGTTCGAAGGCCTATTCGGTCTAGCTGAAGGCGAAGAGCTAAGCAACGAATTCTGGGCTGAAATCCAAACGGTTCGTGGCGCTGTGAACAAGCTTCTTGAAGATGCTCGTAAAGAGAAAACGATCGGTGGCGCACTGCAAGCTGAAGTGATTCTATACGCTGACGACGCACTAGCGGCGAAAATCAACAAGCTAGAAGATGAGCTACGTTTCGTACTTATCACTTCTGCAGCTGTTGTTAAGCCATTAAGCGAGAAGTCTGATGCAGCTCAAGAGACAGACGTTGCTGGTCTATTCGTTGAAGTTGCAGCTACTGAAGCTGAGAAGTGTGACCGTTGCTGGCACCACACTCCAGATGTAGGCACTATTGAAGGTCATGAGAAAGTTTGTGGTCGTTGTGTGTCGAACATCGACGGTGAAGGCGAAGTGCGTAAGTTCGCATAACAGCTCAGAGAAAGACTGAACTTTTTGTAAAAATCATAGCCCCAGTATCAACTGGGGTTATTTTTAATTATAGGAAATGTGTTTATACAAGTACGGTAATCAGGTCACTTAAATTGAGTAACAGTGAATACCAACTTCGTAAATACTAGGAATAGAAATGAGTGAAGTTTCGTTAAAACAATCTGGTGTGCGTTGGCTATGGTTGGCCCTAGTGGTCTTCCTTGCCGATATCGGCATTAAACTCTTTGTTATGGATAACATGGGTTATGGCTGGGCAAACCGTATTGAGGTTCTGCCATTCTTTAACTTTTTGTACGTGCATAACTATGGTGCAGCGTTTAGCTTCTTGAGTGATCAAAGTGGTTGGCAGCGTTGGTTATTTACCGGTATCGCATTTGCGGTAACAGGTATGCTGACGTACTGGATGAGCAAACTACCAGCTGCAGAGAAGTGGAATAACATTGCTTATGCGATCATCATTGGTGGCGCAGTAGGAAATGTGTTTGACCGAGTCGTACATGGCTTTGTTGTCGATTACTTAGACTTCTACTGGGGCACTTACCATTGGCCCGCATTTAACTTAGCCGATATGGGAATCTGTATCGGTGCTGCGATGATCATCCTAGATGGTTTCCGTAAGAAAGACGAAAGCAAATAGCTTGCCTCAAAGTCAGTCTATGACTCACAGAATAGAATAGCCCTAAGCGCTGTCGGTTGATTCCGACGGCGCTTTTTTTTATGCTTCAGTCAACAAGGAAGCAAAGCACAATGCATCCTCAAATAATAAAGAAATCTAAGGAAAGTAACGTGGCAGCAATTAAAAATGATTCAGCAGTAACTCTACATTTTACGATTAAAATGAAGGATGGTTCAGTTGCCGATAGCACCGAAAATATGGGCAAACCTGCAAAGTTCGTCATGGGCGATGGCAGCCTAAGTGAGAACTTTGAAGCGTGCTTACTTGGACTTGAAGCTGGAACTGAAAAGTCTATCGAACTGAAAGCGGAAGATGCGTTTGGTATGCCAAACCCTGATCATATTCATTATATGGATCGTGCTAAGTTTGTTGGTGATTCTGAAGTTGAAGTGGGTACTATCATGGCATTCTCTGGTCCTGATGGGATGGAAATTCCAGGTATTATTACTGAGATCGCAGGTGATTCAGTGACGGTTGATTTTAATCACCCACTCGCAGGTCAAGACGTTACGTTTGACGTCAATATCTTAACGGTAGAATAACTCTCTTAACGTTAGAATAAGATAGCCTTACTGCGGTGATGTCACCTAGAGCTTCACTGTCTAGACGCTTCACTGTAGAATGCGAACCTCGCTGACGGCGAACTCTATAGAAACAACCTTAGTACCGCGGTAAATGATGAGCAATGAAATGAAAATAATGTTAGCTAACCCTCGTGGCTTTTGTGCCGGTGTCGATCGTGCGATCAGCATCGTAGAGCGCGCACTTGAAATGTATCAGCCACCGATCTATGTTCGCCATGAAGTGGTACACAACCGCTTTGTTGTTGAGGGGCTCAAGCAACGTGGTGCTATTTTTGTCGAAGAACTGAGTGAAGTGCCTGACGACAATATCGTGATTTTCTCTGCTCACGGTGTTTCTCAAGCGGTTCGTAAAGAAGCGAAGGAGCGCGAGCTAACGGTATTCGATGCAACCTGTCCTTTGGTGACTAAAGTTCATATGGAGGTTGCTCGTGCGAGCCGTAAACATATGGAAGTAGTACTGATCGGTCACGCGGGTCACCCGGAAGTTGAAGGCACTATGGGTCAGTACGCGAGTCAAACAGGTGGTATGTACTTGGTTGAAAGACCAGAAGACGTACAAAAACTAGTGGTTAATGATCCAAGTAACTTACACTACGTGAGCCAAACTACGCTGTCTGTTGATGAAACGGCAGATGTAATTGAAGAGTTACGTCGTGTATTCCCTGAGATTCAAGGCCCTCGTAAAGACGACATCTGTTATGCGACTCAAAACCGTCAAGACGCGGTGCGTGAGATGGCGAATGACGTTGATGTGGTGATAGTGGTTGGTTCTAAGAACTCATCGAACTCTACACGCCTAAAAGAGCTAGCTGAGAAGCTAGGCACACCAGGCTACCTAACGGATTGCCCAGAAGATATTCAGACTGAATGGGTTGAAGGCAAGAAGAAAATCGGCGTAACGGCTGGTGCTTCTGCTCCTGAAGAGTTAGTTAACCAAATCTTAGATCGTATCCGCGAACTAGGTGCGACTGGCGTTGAAGAGATTCAAGGTCGCGAAGAGAACATGTTCTTCGAAGTACCTAAAGAGCTGCAGATCAAGCAAGTAGATTAATCTCTATTGATTCGAGACACTAGCGATTCGCAAACAGTTGATTCGCAAATACTATCGATTTGTAAACAGTAGGAAGCCAACGTTGATGCGTTGGCTTTTTTGATCGTGCTGTATGTCCCGTCCGAGATGTGTTTACTGAAGACCGAGCTGCTCTTTTAAAGTCTTGAGGTAACGACGGCTAACAGGGACTTCAAAGCCAGTCAGGGTAATGATCTCCGCTAATCCATTCTCTAACAGTTTGATCTCTTGGATCGACTTTATGTTGATCAAATACTGGCGATGACAGCGGATCAAATCGGTTTTTTCTTCCAAGATCTTTAGCGTTAACTGTGAAGTCGCGGTTTGCGATGAGCTACGTACATGCACCCCACTGATATCGGAATAGGCGCACTCGACCGTTTGGCTTGCCATGATCACAATGCGGTTATGACCAATACATGGAATCTGCTCTAAGTGACAGGGAGCAATCGCAGAGATGTCTTGTGCTGGCGCTTTCTGATTTTGTTTGATGACCTTATTCAGGCGACAAACGCTCTTGTTTAATCGACAAGGCTCGACTGGCTTAAGTAGGTAATCAAAAGCATTATCTTCAAAGGCTTGAATAGCATATTGGTCGTAGGCGGTGACGAATACCACGTAGGGCATGGTTTCCGGGTCAAGCATACTCAACAATTCAATACCGGTGACCTGAGGCATTTGAATGTCCAAATACACCACATCAGGCTTGAGAAGGTTGATCTGCTTAAGTCCTTCAATTGCGTTACTCGCTTGACCAATGACTTCGACTTCTCCGGTTTCGGTCAGAAGTTCAATCAGTTCTTCGCGAGCAAAAAGCTCATCATCGATAACTAATGCTTTTAACATCCTACAATCTTCATTTTTGTGCCATCCCTGCTTGATTCACGCTTATCTTTTTAATGTCTGCTAAATGTTACTACTGGGGGAGCTAACATCTATGAAAACATCATTATTTTAGTATAGGTATGATAAAGCTCATTCGAGTAAATTGCTGTGGTTGAGATTCTATTTTTAGTGCTGAATCTTGTCCAAAGAAATTAGTGAGTCGTTTATCAACAATCTCCATCCCTAATCCTACATGATCTTGAGATGGCTTCTGATAATTACCCGCGTTGTCTTCAACGGTTAACTTGAACCCACTCTCGAAAGCCTCGCTATAGATCTTCACTGTGCCACCTTCTAGCATGTTCGAAATGCCATGCTTGATGGCGTTCTCAACCAATGGTTGCAGGGTAAAGCTTGGTAGTTGTGACTCGTATAACTGTGGATCTATGTCCCATTCCACTTCTAACCGGTCGGTAAAACGTGCCTTTTCAATGGTGAGATACGCATTGACGTGTGCAAGCTCATCTTTGAGTTTCACAGTGTTGATGTTCTGCTTAAGGTTGCTTCTAAAGAAGTGAGATAGGTGCTGAATAAGCTCTCGCGCTTTATCAGGGTCACGGCGAGTAACGGCGCTAATCGTATTAAGCGCATTAAACAAGAAGTGTGGGTTCACTTGAGCGTGCAGTAGTTTGATTTCAGCTTGGGTAAGCAGGGTTTGTTGTTGCTGATAGTTGCTGAACAGGATCTGACTCGACAATAGTTGAGCAATACCTTCAGCCATCGACATGTTGATGGTTGAAAATAGCTTTAGCTTAGGCTCATACAGTTTGATGGTACCGACGACTTCGTTACCGGCACGCAGTGGGATAATCAGCGCAGAACCTAACTTACAATCTTGCGAAAGAGAACATTGGTATGGGTTCTCTTTGCCATCAAGGTAGATGATGTCGTTCTGTTCCATCGAAGTGAGCGTGCTTTGCGATGAAATAGGGGTATTTGGAATATGGTGTTCATCGCCAATGCCAACGAACGCGAGGATTTTTTCTCGGTCGGTGATCGCTACCGCCCCAACATTGGTCTCTTCGTAAACGATACGTACGATTTTTTGCGCGTTATCTGAATTAAACCCGCCATGCAAAATACCTACCGAACGCTCGGCAATAGTAAGTGCGCGGCGCGAGAAGGTTGCGGAGTATTTCTCGAAGATGGTTTTTCTGTCTTGGATGATGCTCATGAACAGTGCAGCGCCCACTGAGTTAGCAATGATCATTGGCGCGGCAATATCAGAAACTAGAGCGTAGGACTGCTCAAACGGTTTAGCGACTGCGAGCAGAATTAACATCTGAATGATCTCTGCAAATAGCGTCACAGAGAACACCACCATCGGGTTAAACAACTGGCTGGCTTTGTTCTTTCGGACTAAGTATACATGCAGCAAGCCACCAATCAGGCCCTCTGCAGTGGTTGAAATCGCACAAGCTAAGTCAGTAAAGCCACCTAATGAGTAGCGATGAATCCCGCCGGTAAAGCCTACGGCAAAGCCAACGACAGGGCCGCCAAACAGGCCTCCCATTACCGCCCCCATTGCACGAGTGTTGGCTATCGCGTCATTAATCTGCAGTCCGAAATAGGTGCCCATAATGCAGAACAGGGAAAACAGAACATAACAGCTGACTTTATGACTTAAGCGTGAAGAGATGCTTAACAGAGGGAGAATCAGCGGGGTTTTACTTAGCATGTAAGCAATCACTAAGTAGACACAAGTTTGTTGCAGAAGAGAGAGAATGAGTTCCATATTTTCACCTATTGAGACGCTTGTTAAGTGTAAAGCTCATTGCGTGGTAACGGTAGCTTTGCTTGTGTTTTCGTTGGTTATATCGAGTGACGATTGCTTCTCAATGCTGAGATACAGTAAAGCCCATCACAGAGGACGGGCTTTAGTCTTAATTTCCACGAATCACTGGGTGATTACGGGAGCAAGCGAAGTGTGTTTGGCTGTTGTTTTGTCTCTCAATGAAGACGTGTCTCTTTTATTCAAAGTCTGAAAGAACTAGGCAGTTTTGGTTACGCCTTTTGCTTCTTTCTCTTCTTCATCAGCAAGGTCGATATCACCTTTGCCTTTTGATATCTTGATAACGTAAGCCGCAATACCAAGTGCACTCACCACACCAATGATGGTCGAGATTTGCATTGGTAGACCGAAGCCTAGTTGGCTGTTGTTCAGGATGAATGTGATACATACAGATGTCATGAACACAGCTGGAACCGTAGTTACCCAGTGCAGTTTATTGTGACGAAGTAGGTAAGCCGAAGCTGTCCATAACATCATTACAGCTGTTGATTGGTTAGCAAAACCGAAGTAGCGCCAGATGATACCGAAATCAACTTGAGTCAAGATGCCACCGATAACGAACAGTGGCAGAGCCATCAGTAGGCGGTTACGCAGTGTTTTCTGTTCCATGTTGAAGTATTCAGCAAGGATAAGACGGCTTGAACGGAATGCTGTGTCACCAGAAGTGATTGGTAGGATAACCACGCCAAGGAAAGCAAGGATACCGCCGAATACACCCAGTAGACCAAATGAAGCGCTGTATACCACGTTACCTGGGCCGCCGTTTGCAATTGCGTCTGATAGAGACTCAACTGAACCGAAGAATGAAAGAGCAAGTGCACACCAGATTAGAGCGATGATGCCTTCACCAATCATTGCACCATAGAATACGAAGCGACCGTTCTTCTCGTTTTCCATACAACGCGCCATCAGTGGTGACTGAGTTGCGTGGAAGCCAGAGATTGCACCACAAGCGATAGTGATGAATAGAGCAGGCCAAAGTGGTAGGTCATTCGGGTTCATGTTGGTGAACATGTCTTTCATCTCGAAGCCACCCATGATTTGGTGCTCGTCAGATAGACCAATCGCAGTGATTAGGCCAACAGACATGAAGATAAGTAGTGCACCGAACAGTGGGTAGAAACGACCAATGATTTTATCGACAGGGACAATCGTTGCGATGATGTAGTAAGCAAAGATGATAACAACCATGGTTGTTGCAGACATCGCGAAATCAGTTTGGTCGTTCACTAGGTTAGTGATCATGCCTGCAGGAGCAGAAACAAATACCACACCAACAAGAAGCAGTAGAACAATGGCAAAGATGTTCATAAAGTGTTTTGCGCCATTGCCTAGGTAACGTCCAGTGATGGTTGGAACCGAAGCACCACCATTACGGATAGATAACATACCTGAGAAGTAGTCGTGTACTGCACCTGCGAAGATACAACCTAGCACGATCCAAAGCATCGCTGCTGGGCCGTAAAGGGCACCCATGATAGGTCCGAAGATTGGACCTACACCTGCAATGTTAAGCAGTTGAACTAGGTAAACCTTTGGTGTCGACATTGGAACGTAGTCCACGCCATCTTGCTTAGTGTGAGCGGGTGTTTGACGCTTTTCATTGATACCGAAAATCTTCTCGATAAAGGCACCGTAAATAAAGTAGCCACCAATGAGTGCTGCAACACAGGTAAGAAACCACATCATAATTTGTTATCCCTGAATGTATTAATTAAGTCAGGGTGTATATTAAAGAAGAGTATGAAAAGAAACTTCCGCTATGAGAGTGAGTGGTCGAATAGTCAATTAAGTGGTGTTATAACTGATTGAGTGGTTTGCTACGTTTGTAGAGCGGTTGGTTATTCGTGTTGAGAAGGCTCTTGCTTCTGGCAAGTGGTGATTTATCAGCTTTAAGCGGTAACCAATAGATATCAGTGGCAGATAACAGACATAAGTGGACATCAGCCAGTGTTCAGCGGAGAATCACCATAAAGGTAACGCTTCGTCAGGAAGTGGCTAGGTAAATATAAAGGACTGAAATGAAAAAAATAATCGCACTATTCGCCGTGGCATTTAGCCTTGCAGGATGCAGCGCCAATGTTCAAGATTTAGCCGCTGAGGGCAATTGGCAAGAGATTGGCTATCGTGATGGCATCAAAGGTCACACTCAGCGTTCGTATTCAGAGATGACTGAGCTTGGCGCAGTCGATCAAGCGAGTTACACAGAAGGTTACCATCTAGGTGTGACTGAATATTGTAATCCGAACCATGCTTATCAGATTGGTTTATCTGGTCAGGTGTATGAAGGCGTGTGCTCTGGTACGGAAGACGCTCAACGTTTCCGCATGGAATGGCAACGTGGCTGGGATGAGTTCTCAAACGACTATTAAGCCCAAGCTAGCGATAAAAAATTAAAACTAAAAAGACCAGTACCGCATGTGTACTGGTCTTTTTGTTTGTAGTGAGAGTAACAGAAGCAGATTACTGATTATTCTCGACTGCTTTTCTCAAGAAACCATTTTGCTTATCAAGCTGAGCCTTGGCCAATTCTAAATCTAGCCCGGTTAGAATCATCAAAATAGACAACTTCACATCGTAATCAGTCGTTTTAAGTGTCGAGACTGCCAGCGCTTTGTCGCATTCAGTTGCTTGGATAACGATACGAGCAGCGCGGGCAACCAACTTTTCATTGGTCGCTTTTACGTCGACCATCAGATTTTGGTAGCTCTTACCGATACGAATCATGCTGGCAGTCGTTAGCATATTAAGCACCAGCTTTTGTGCTGTACCTGATTTGAGTCGTGTTGAACCAGTCAATGCTTCTGGGCCAACCACCGGGCTAATTGCGATTTGAGCGATTTCAGCAATTGGAGAATCAGGGTTACAAGACAATGCAACGGTCACCGCGCCAAGCTGATTGGCATAGTTGAGTGCACCAATCACGTAAGGTGTGCGACCACTGGCAGCTATACCCACCACGACATCATTTTCTGAAAATTGAATCGCTTTCAGATCTTCAATACCGAGAGTCAGCGAGTCTTCTGCGCCTTCTTTGGCTTTTAAAATCGCCTCTGGTCCACCTGCAATTAGGCCGATAACCATTTTGTCTGAAACACCGAAAGTCGGTGGGCATTCTGATGCGTCCAACACACCTAATCGACCACTGGTGCCTGCGCCCATATAAATCAGTCGACCACCGTTTTGAAAGGCATGAGCAATTTTATCAACCGCTTTCGCGATCTGCGGCAGTTCCGCTTCAATCGCCAGTGGGACTTGTTTGTCTTGTTGGTTAATCTTTTCAACCACTTCGAGAGAGGTGAGCAGATCAATATCCATAGTATCAGGGTTTCTCCCCTCCGAAACGAGGTGCGAGAGCGCTGATATGAGAGCGTCGTTACTCATAATGATCCTTAAATGGTGATTCTAAAATGATGGTTCTAAAATGGTTTAGTCAGCACGATAGAGAACGCCTAGAGAGGCAGCTCTACTTGCGCCAGTCACTTCTGGTAAATTGCTTGGCAGTTGATGAACATGGCGTTGGGCAAGCCACGCAAAGGCCATAGCTTCCATATAATCGGCATCAACGCCTTTACTGGTGGTCGATTCCACTTCCCAACTCGGAAGCAATTCAGCCAACCTTTTCATCAACAATGGGTTTCTCGTACCGCCACCACACACATAGAGTGCAGGTTGGTTACCCAAGCGATAAGTTTCCACTTCATTGGCTATCGTCAATGCCGTGTATTCACAAAGCGTGCGTTGCACATCTTCTGCTGCAAGGTCTTTAAATTCTGTAAGCTGTTGTTCTAGCCACGGTAGGTTAAACAACTCTCTACCGGTACTTTTGGGTGGTAATTGAGATAGATAAGATTCATTCAACAGCTGTTCGAGTAAAGCTTGATTAAGTTGGCCTTTAAGTGCGAATTGCGCATCACGGTCAAACTTCTTACCCGTATGTTTATCAACCCAAGCGTCCATCAACATATTGCCCGGGCCAGTATCATAACCAAGCGTTGGCTGATTCGGGCGCAGTACTGAAATATTCGAGATACCACCAATATTCAACACTACAACTGAGCTGTCTTGCGGGTGAAAAATAGTGTGGTGGAAGGCGGGGACTAACGGTGCACCTTGTCCGCCTAATGCCATGTCTTTACGTCTAAAATCAGCGACGGTTTGAATCTGTGTTTTAGCGGCAATGATGTTGGCATCACCCAGCTGCATGGTAAATGGAGATTCGCCTGTTGGCTGATGAAACACCGTTTGGCCATGATTACCAATCGCAGTCACAGAAGATGCAGGTGTGTCTGACTTGTCGAGAAGTTGCAGAACCGCATCAGCAAATAGATGGCCAAGCTGGTGGTCGAGTTCGCCAATAGCAATCAAATCCGTTTTCTGACCAATACACACCTCAAGCAGACGCGCTTTGAGATCATCAGGCATTGGGAACTCATCATGAGCGAGTAATGTGATACGCGTATCTTCAATCGAAACTAAAGCAGTATCAACGCCGTCCATACTCGTCCCCGACATCACGCCGATATACAGTTCTTTATGATCCATTCCTAAGCTCTTGCACTGCATTCCTAAAGTCTTCCACAGATTGGTTTAAAAACATTGTAAAGCAAATTTAAAGAGAATAATCTCGGGAAGTTTATGAAATTAGGTTTAATAAGGGATAAATATGGGACCGTTGTGGGTTGATGTTGCAGGCTACGAGCTGACAGCTGAAGACAGAGAGATTTTGGAGCACCCAACTGTTGGTGGTCTCATCTTATTTGCTCGAAACTACCACGATAGCAAACAGTTATCGGCGTTAAATAAAGAGATTCGCAAAGTTGCAAAACGTCCTATTTTAATCGGCGTTGACCAAGAAGGCGGACGAGTACAGCGTTTCCGTGATGGCTTTTCAATTATCCCAGCAGCTCAAGAATTCGCGACTAAGAATAATGGCGAACAGTTAGCAGAACAAGCGGGTTGGCTGATGGCGGCGGAATTGATTGCCCATGATATCGACCTGAGCTTTGCGCCAGTATTAGATAAAGGCCACGACTGTAAAGCAATTGGTAGCCGAGCGTTTGGTGAAGATATTGAGACCATCGTTCGTCATAGCAGCGCGTTCATCAAAGGCATGAAGTCGGTTGGCATGGCGACAACAGGAAAACACTTCCCTGGACACGGTGGCGTAATTGCTGACTCACACTTAGAGACGCCATATGACCCTAGAGACGACATCTTTGAAACCGACATGGCAATCTTCAAGGCGCAAATTGAAGCCGGAATATTGGATGCCATGATGCCTGCACATGTGGTGTTCTCTCATTATGATGATCAACCAGCAAGTGGCTCTCAGTATTGGCTACAGAAAGTATTGAGACAAAAACTTGGCTTTAAAGGCCTAATATTCTCGGACGACTTAACCATGGAAGGTGCTGCTATTATGGGCGGACCAGCCGACAGAGCGAAAGCGGCCTTGAATGCGGGGTGTGACATGGTGTTGATGTGTAATAAACGAGATGCACAAATTGAGGCTCTTGATCACTTAGCGATTCAAGAAGTGCCTTTAGCCAACTCATTGTTTAAAAAGCACAGCTTTGATTTACCGACGCTTCACTCGGATAGCCGATGGAAAGAGGCCTCAGAGCAAATTAAGCGGATGTTAAACGCTGGGTGATAAATAAACACTCTATAAGTTTTAAGAAGGCGATATTAAAGATATCGCCTTTTTTGTATGTGCTTGGTGTGGTTAAGGCCTATTTGTGCCTCAGAACGAGCTAAAGATGGGATGTAAATTTATATTTACATTAAATGTTTTTTATTGTTTACACTTGCAATCGTTTTTGTAGCTGTTATTGTGTTTTTAAAGATTGTTAGCCCAAATGGAAATGTTGGGTGTAAAAATAAATATACAGGTTGAGTTATGCAGAAAAGTGAATTAAGCAATGTCAATATCATCGACGAACAGGTACTGATTACTCCTGAGGAGTTAAAAGCAAAACTGCCTTTGAGTGATAATGCTCGTCGTTTCATTCAAGAGTCTCGTCAAACTATCGCAAACATCATTCATAAGAAAGATCATCGTATGCTTGTTGTATGTGGTCCATGTTCTATCCATGACATTGAAGCTGCGAAAGAGTATGCGAAACGCCTAAAAGCACTTTCTGAAGAACTGAGCGATCAACTGTATATTGTAATGCGTGTTTACTTTGAAAAGCCTCGTACTACTGTTGGTTGGAAAGGTTTGATTAATGACCCTCATCTAGATGGCACTTTCGATATTGAGCACGGTCTGCATGTTGGTCGTGAGCTGCTGGTTGAACTTGCTGAGATGGAAATTCCACTCGCAACAGAAGCACTAGATCCAATCAGCCCGCAATACCTAGCAGATACCTTCAGTTGGGCGGCGATTGGCGCTCGTACTACTGAATCGCAAACTCACCGTGAGATGGCAAGTGGTCTTTCAATGCCAATCGGTTTTAAAAACGGCACCGATGGCAACTTAGGTACAGCAATCAATGCAATGCAGGCGGCTTCTTCTAGCCACCGTTTCATGGGTATTAGTCGCGAAGGTCAAGTTGCACTACTAACAACGCAAGGTAACCCAAACGGTCACGTGATTTTACGTGGCGGTAAGCAGACGAACTACGATTCAGTATCGGTACACGAATGTGAGCAAGAGCTGGGTAAATCTGGCTTAGAGGCTGCGCTAATGGTCGACTGTAGCCACGCGAACTCTCGCAAAGATTTCCGCCGCCAACCTCTAGTTGCAGAAGATGTGATTCACCAAATTCGTGAAGGCAACAAGTCGATTATCGGCCTTATGATTGAAAGCCATATTAACGAAGGAAACCAATCTTCGGATATACCTCTCAATGAGATGAAATACGGCGTATCTATTACCGACGCGTGTATCAATTGGGATTCAACTGAGGCACTATTGAAGCATGCACATACGGAATTAGTCCCGTTCTTAGAGAACCGTTTGAAAGGTTAGTCAGAGTTTTAAATTTAAGTGCCTCATCTAATGGGGCATTTTAAGATCTGTTACTAGCGAACTCAGCGTTAGTAGGGGCTTATAGATTAGTAAGGAATAAAATGGCCGTTGAACTGAACGAATTACGCGACCAAATCGATGCTGTCGATAAACAAATGTTGGATTTACTTGCTCAGCGATTGGCTCTAGTAGAGAAAGTCGGTGAAGTAAAAAGTGAACATGGTTTACCTATTTATGTACCAGAGCGTGAGGCTGCAATGCTGGCATCTCGTCGTCAAGAAGCCGAGAAAATAGGGGTTCCACCACAGCTAATCGAAGATATTTTGCGTCGTACTATGCGTGAGTCTTATGCCAGTGAGAAAGATTCTGGTTTTAAGTGTCTAAACCCAGAGTTACGTTCAGTGGTTATCGTTGGTGGTAATGGTCAACTTGGTGGCTTGTTTGGTCGTATGTTCAAACTGTCTGGCTACGAAGTGAAAATCCTCGGCAGCCAAGATTGGGATAAGGCCGACGAAATCTTAGATAATGCTGGCCTTGTTGTTGTTACGGTTCCAATTCACCTAACGGAAGGTGTGATTGCAAAACTAGGTAACCTACCAAGCGATTGTATTCTTTGTGATTTAACATCGATTAAGTCAAAACCGCTACAAGCAATGATGGACATGCACCAAGGCCCAGTGGTTGGATTGCACCCAATGTTTGGTCCTGATGTTCCTAGCCTTGCTAAGCAGGTGATTGTCTACAGTGATGGTCGTGGTTCTGAAAGCTACCAATGGCTACTGAATCAATTTGGTATCTGGGGTGCGAGCCTATGTCAGATGGATGCAGCTGAACACGATCACGGTATGACCTTGATTCAAGCACTTCGTCACTTCACCTCTTTTGCTTACGGCTTGCACCTGAGTAAAGAGAACCCGAACATTGATCAACTTCTGAAGCTAAGCTCGCCAATCTACCGACTTGAGATTGCGATGGTTGGTCGTTTGTTTGCTCAAGACCCGAACCTGTACGGTGACATCATTCTCTCTTCAGATGAGAACATTGAAATGATTCGACGCTTCCATAGCTGTTTCGGAGAGGCGTTAGAAATCCTAGATGGCAAAGATAAAGCCAAGTTTGTTGAGAGCTTCAACCAAGTGAGTGATTGGTTTGGTGACTACTCACAACAATTTTTGCAAGAGAGCCAAAGTCTTCTAAAACAAGCACATGACTCGATTCATCGTGGTTAATACGATTTGAAATCATAAAAAAGAGCGACCTGATGGTCGCTCTTTTTGTTTGTGTTGAACGCTATGAAAGCATTTGGCCTACTGTAGGCTAAATGCAATTAGATCATCATAGGCCAAATCAACAGGTTCTAGTTAGCTGTGTCTAGTTAGTCGTAATAGGTTTCTTACTATCTTCACTCGATACGGTGTCGATGGTTGAGCTAATGTAAGGCACGTTAGTCAGGTTGATCTGCAAACGAACCACATTATCAATCAGCTGAACCAGTGGGCCCCACTTAACCTTTTTCTCTTTTTCGAATACGTAGTTGAAGTTTTCCGGTGTCCAATCCATCAAGTATTGAGGGTTCAACGAACGGCCAAGGAAGCGTACTTCATAATGCAAGTGTGGGCCGGTTGAGTTACCTGAATTACCACAGCTCGCAATGACATCGCCTTTACTTACAAACTGACCGCTACGTACCTTGAACTTCTGTAGGTGCGCATAAGAACTCATGAAACCAAACGAGTGACGCATAGTGATAAAGTTGCCGAAGCCTTTTTTACTTGGGCGTACTGTTTCAATGACTCCATCTGCGGGCGCCACAATATCTTCACCACGCTTACACGTTAGATCGATACCAGTATGTACGTGGCGTTTACCTGAAATAGGGTTAGTGCGGCTACCATAAGAAGAAGAGATACGTTGATAAGCCATCGGGCTGTCGTTTGGAATCAAACGGAACATCGTGGCTCTTACTGCTGAATCGACTGCAGCCGCATCAATACGATCTTCTAAAGATGCATCATCGGTAAGCAGCTCTTCATCAGCAAGACCAAGTACTGATTCCACATCGAATACACGCTTACCAAGCAGTTGAATCGTGCCTTCTTTCTCAGTCAGTGTTTGCGATAGCGAATGGTTGGTTTCTACTTGCTCAGCATAAAGAAACTCAGTTTGCTCTTTTTCAACAATCAGAGTTTCAATCAACTCTTGTGCGTCACCTGCTTGCATCGCGAGTTCTTGTTTACTCTCGAAGTGCATGTACGCCGCTCCGCTAATCAGTAACGGTACTGAAAAAATGGCAGTGGTGCACATGAGCACGGCTTTTCGGCCGAAGTAAAACGTCTGTTCCCCCTGACTAGAGGGAATAGTGATGGAAATTTTTTTAGACATGGTTCTGTATTAACTAAATGCTTCTAATAGAAAAAGGGTAATGGAGATATCACTCTCTACCTAAATCGGTAAGGTGTTCAATCTCTCTATAAAGCAGTTCATCGTCACCAACGTTAAGCTCCACAAGGCGCTTAAGGTGGCTAATACTATCAATATCTAAATGCTCTATGCGTAAACGCATTGAGGTATTGATGGTAGAGACTATCGTTGCTTCTAACTGAATATTGATATCACTGCTTTCGAGCTTAAAGCTCACTTGAACAGGGATATCATGGCTAAGTTGTTTTGATTCATTGCATTGAATGAGTAAACCATGGAGTGATAAGTCTTGCACTGAGCCTGATACATTTACTTGCCCTTGTGAGATCTCAGTCGGGACTTGATAAATAACTCGTGAAAATTGACGTCTTTCAACCATAAGTGATCTCTCTATATCGATGCATAACACGTAAGCCAGATATATCAAAGGCCGCTATTATCGCGGCCTTTGTTCAAAATACAAGCTTATTTACTTAGCGATACGCTTGTACTTGATGCGGTGCGGTTCTGCCGCTTGAGCGCCCAGAGTCTGCTTAAGCCACTCAGTGTACTCAGTATAGTTACCTTCGTAGAAGTTAACTTGACCTTCATCACGGTAGTCTAAGATATGGGTCGCAATACGGTCAAGGAACCAACGGTCATGCGAGATAACCATTGCACAGCCAGGGAATTCAAGCAGTGCTTCTTCAAGAGCACGTAGCGTTTCAACGTCAAGGTCGTTGGTCGGTTCATCGAGTAACAGTACGTTACCGCCCGCTTTTAGCAGTTTAGCTAAGTGAACACGGTTACGTTCACCACCAGAAAGCTCACCGATGATCTTCTGTTGGTCGTTGCCTTTAAAGTTGAAACGAGAACAGTAAGCACGCGCAGGGATTTCGAAGTTGTTGATCTTAATGATATCAGCGCCTTCAGAGATCTCTTGGAATACTGTCTTAGTGTCGTCCATGCTGTCACGGAACTGATCAACAGAAGCAAGCTTAACAGTCTCACCTAATACAACTGAACCTGAATCTGGTTGTTCTGCACCGCTTAGCATCTTGAATAGTGTTGATTTACCTGCACCGTTGGCACCAACGATACCGACGATAGCGCCCTTAGGCATGCTGAACGATAGGTCGTCGATAAGAACGCGGTCACCAAACGACTTAGTCAGGTTGTTCACTTCAAGAACTTTGTCACCTAAACGCTCACCTGGCGGGATGAACAGTTCGTTGGTTTCGTTACGCTTTTGGTATTGGCCAGTAGTCAGTTCTTCAAAACGAGCCATACGAGCTTTAGACTTAGCTTGACGGCCTTTAGGGTTTTGACGAACCCATTCAAGTTCTTTCTCGATTGTCTTTTGACGTGCGCTTTCGCCCGCTTTTTCTTGCTTAAGACGCTCGTCTTTTTGCTCTAGCCAAGACGTGTAGTTACCTTCCCATGGGATACCTTCACCACGGTCAAGTTCTAGAATCCAGCCTGCAGCGTTGTCTAGGAAGTAACGGTCGTGGGTAATCGCCACAACAGTACCGCTGTAATCGACTAGGAAGTGCTCAAGCCATGCTACTGATTCGGCATCCAAGTGGTTGGTTGGTTCATCAAGAAGCAGCATGTCTGGCTTTTCAAGAAGTAGACGACAGATAGCAACACGACGACGCTCACCACCTGATAGGAATTCAATTTTCGCATCCCACTCAGGAAGACGAAGTGCGTCAGCAGCACGCTCTAGAGCTGTTTCTAGGTTGTGGCCGTCTTTTGCTTGAATCAGTGCTTCTAGTTCGCCTTGCTCTTTTGCTAGTGCATCGAAGTCTGCATCCGGTTCTGCGTAAGCTGCGTAGACTGCATCTATACGCTTAAGTGCGTCAGCAACGTCAGAAACCGCTTCTTCTACGATCTCACGAACGGTTTTTGATTCGTCTAGTACAGGTTCTTGCGGTAGGTAACCTACTTTAAGGCCTTGCTGTGCACGAGCTTCACCATCAATATCAGTATCAATACCAGCCATGATACGTAGTAGGGTAGATTTACCTGAACCATTTAAACCCAAAACACCGATTTTAGCGCCAGGAAAAAAGCTAAGAGAAATGTCTTTAAGAATTTGACGCTTAGGTGGAACAGTTTTGCTCACCCGAGACATGGTATATACGTATTCAGCCATTGCCGATCGATCCTAATTATTGTTCAAAATTGTCTGCTATTTTATACCAATATCCCTAAAGATGTTACTCCTAGGTCAGAAAAGCCATTCTTGAACTAATCCTTACCTATTATTGTCACATTGGTCATTAAAACTATATTTAATAAGCTTCTGAGGCGAAGTGTTAAATATTAATAGTATTTACACTCAAATCCTTTACATTTGATGTGATGTCGGGCGTAAATAGACTTCACGTATTCATACACGCACTAAGGAAAGAGCGAATGTTTTTCCGCATTGGTAATACGAAAATTGCTGTGGCTGCATCAGCAATTTTGTCTTCATTTTCACTGGCTCCGATGGCTATGGCTAGCAACGCCTCTGAGCTTGAAATGCAGCGTGATGTTTATGATAGAGCGCAAGAGGTTTTAGACAACCGTGATCTAAAAGCTTACTCCGCGCTGCGCAACAAAATTCAAACATACCCTTTAACACCTTACACCGATTATCGAGCCTTTCTGATTGGCTTAGGTGATCGCACACCTGCTGAGGTGGATGCTTTCATTGAAGAGAATAAGGCACTGCCATTTTCTAATCGAATGCGCGCACCTTACCTGGATTCATTGGCTTCTCAAAAACAGTGGAAGACCATCCTTGAATTTCAAACTAAAGAGCCTGTCGGTGAAAAATATCAATGCATCTATTATCGAGCGCATTACGAGCAAGGTAACAAAGAGCTCGCCTTTAAAGGGGCGAAACAGCTTTGGTTGAGTGGCAGTGGTGTTGATGATGCCTGTGACCCTTTATTTAAAAGTTGGGATCAAGCCGGTTTAAGAACGGATGAACTCATCCTAGATAGAATGTTATTAGCGTTTGAAGGCCGTAACGGCAAGCTGATGAGCTACCTGATCAAGCAATTGGATCATGATGATTCAATTGCTCAAGCTAAGCAGATGAAGGCGTTGTACAACAAGCCTGAAAACGTGCTCGAATTTGCTAACAAGCACCCAGCAAATGAATTCTACCAAGCGCAAACCGAGTTTGCTTTCGAGAAGTTAGCAAGGAAGTCATCAAGCAGCGCTCAAGAGGTGTTTGATGACGTCATCAAGGCTCAAAAGTTCTCGAAAGAGAAGTCTCAAGAGCTTGCTGATTACCTAACGTTTCGTTTGATTAACACCGATTCTGAAGAGTTGATGGCGTGGCGAGACCAGATGCTCGCGAGTTCATCAAAGCAAGTTCTGCTCGAACGACGTGCTCGCTTAGCGATTCAACATGCCGATTGGACGGGTTTGAAAGAGTGGATAGCGCGCTTGGATGACAAGCATCAGGCTTCGCTTCGTTGGCAATATTGGCAGGGCAGAGCTGAAATCGCGACGGGCGATACTGACAAAGGAAATAAGCGATTGTCAGATATCTTGGGTCAGCGTAATTTCTACAGTGTAGCTGCGGCTAAGCAGTTAGGTAAGTCTGTCGAATACCCAACATCGACACTTAAATACAATGCTGAAACAGTCAAGCCATTCGACACCTCTTTGGTGCGTATTGGTGAGCTGATTGACCGAGATAAAATTGCGGCAGCGAAGAGTGAGTGGAGTTGGTTACTAAGCAACGTAGACAAAGACCAAAAAGCGATGCTTGCGGCTCATGCTGCGACGCAACGTTGGAATCACTTTACCGTGACGGCGAGTATCTCAGCGAAGATGTGGGACAACATTGCATTACGTTTCCCTGTTGCTCATAAGTGGTGGTTTAACTTCTATGCAGAAAAACATGATATTGACCCAATCACCTTGATGTCTTTAGCAAGACAAGAGAGTGCGATGGATTCAGAGGCTCGCTCCCCTGTTGGCGCGCGTGGAATCATGCAAATTATGCCGAAGACGGCGCAATACACGGCTAACAAACATAAAATTAAGTATCAGGGCAGCGATGATCTTTATGATGTCGGCAAGAACATTGAGATTGGTAGCCACTACTTAGATGGCTTATTAGCTCAATATGATGACAACCGTATCTTTGCTTTTGCCGCTTATAATGCAGGTCCTAGCCGTGTTAAACAGTGGCGTTCACGCAGCGATGAAAAACTCGATGCTTTTGCATTTATTGAAATGATCCCATTCAAAGAGACTCGGGGCTACGTTCAGAATATCTTGATGTTTGAGACCTACTATCGAGATATCTTGGGTGAGAAAGGAACATTTTTAGCTCCCCATGAAGCAAAAATGAAATACTAAGGCTTCGGCATTTGGCCCGAAACTGAGTAAGAATAAAGGCAGTGAGTGCGAACCATTTCCACTTACTGCCTTTTTACATTGGATCGCATCAAGTGTTTCGGTATAAAGTGTTAAACGCTTTCAATTGTTAAGCGACTCTTTAAAGTCAGAATTTAAAAGTAAGTGTAGAGATATGGCATCACAACCTGAATATGATAATTGGCAACAACTGATGGACTTGGTAAAGACGGCTGTCGAAAAAGATCAGCACGAACTGTTGTTGACCATGATGATGACACCAGACGAGCGAGATGCTCTGGTTGCTCGAATTAATATCTTCTGTGAGTTGATGAAAGGCGATCTGTCTCAACGACAGGTGAGTCAAATGCTGGGAGTAGGCGTAGCGACGATAACCAGAGGTTCGAATGAGCTAAAGGCAAAATCGGAACAAGAGAAAGCCGTGATTGCGGATCTACTACTCAAATAGTCACTAAGTTGTTAAAGTAAGAGTTCGATAAAAAACGCTAACTAACTGTTAGCGTTTTTTGTTTCTGAAGATTGTTTTCAGAACCTTTCTAAGTTTAACGAAGCACTAAACAGGAAAGTGCTCAGGGTTCACAAATGGGATCAGCGCTAAAATTAAAGCCTGATGATACACTGAACTGCGAGACAGTTGATTATGTGTCAGTAGGCCAATTGCTCCACCTTTCTGTTTGATATTATCGGTACCAAACACTTCATCCATTACATCTCCGAGCTCGTTTGCATACTCTAACTTATCAAGCACGGCTGGTGGCAACATAAGGCTAGCTGAACGAGACTCTCCACGTTGACCATTCGCTTCGATAACCATCCAAGCAAAGGTGACGTTTTTTTCTATTCCTGCTTCTAGGCCAACATAAAAGTCAGCATAGGGCTGCGCTTGCGTTGCGTTGTGCACGCGGTTCACCGCCCCTTGATAGGTTTCATCATTACTCATCGGTTGATCGGCAACGCCACTAGGGACGCTGATGCCTTTGAAATCAAATTCAGTATCAGGAAAAGCAGATAAGAACGCACTTTTAACGGCGTTAATTTTAGCTGGGTTCAGCGATGCGATGATTACAGATTTCATGTGTCGGATTCTTTTTGTTGTCGAGTAGATTGAGTTGATGTTGTTGGTACCAGTCACTCAACTCTTCTAATGGCATAGGTTTACCAAAGTAATAGCCTTGCAGCATATCGCACTGCGCATCCTGTAACCACTGGTGCATGCCTTGAGTTTCAATCCCTTCGGCGGTGACCTTTTTCCCCTGAGCATGACATAGTCCAATCACAGGTTTTACGATGTTCTGGTTATCGGTCTCAATCAAGGTATCCAAAAACGCTTTATCTAATTTAATTTTTTGAGTTGGATACTGCACCAGTTGAGTGATAGAGGTATAACCGGAACCAAAGTCATCAATTGCTAATCGATAGCCCATCCCCGCCAATTCGTTGAGCAACGGAAAGCCTTCCGAATTCGAATAAAAGGTCTCGGTAATTTCAAAATCAATCAAACTTGGTGGAATATGATTGATTTTTGCGTGTGTTTTAATGAAATCGGCAAGGTGTGTGGTTTCAATCCCAGCAGAAGATAAGTTAATCGACAGCTGAATTGAGTGGTCAAATTGAGCCTGAAGTCGGTAAAAAGAAGCAAACGCATTCTGAATTACCCAACGATCAACTTGCTCGAATAACCCTGTTTGCTCGGCAATTGGAATGAATTCATCGGGCGGAACTACTCCCAACAGTTTCGAGTCCCAGCGTAATAGTACCTCAACCCCAATAATATGCGCGCCGGTTGAATCCATATAGGGCATATAAACGAGTCTAAACTCTTCATCAAAATTTTTGTCTCTAAGCGCACGTTCAATGTTTGCTTGGCGTTGAATCGCTTTGTCTAAATCCCGTGAATAGTCAGCAAATTGGTTTTTGCCTGCACGCTTTGCTTGATACATTGCGGTATCCGCGTTCGACAGTAGCTTCTCGATTGAATCGCCATCATTAGGGTAGGTCGCAATACCAATACTGACCGTGATCGGAAAGCTTCCTGATTCGGTTATAAACCCTTTTTGTAAGGGAGTCAGTAAATCACTCGAAAATCGATGCGCGACATTTCCTCGGTGACTAGGAGCGTTAATGTACACCACGAATTCGTCACCAGAAAGTCGGGCTGGCATGCAATGAGCATCGAACTCCGTTTGATAGTGGCGACAAATATCTGAAATACGCTGAGCAAAAGAGACCAGAATCGAGTCGCCGATTTGATGCCCATATTTATCGTTCACAAACTTGAAGTTATCCAAATCAAAGTAGAGAACCCAAGTTTCGGTATTTGAACTCGGTTTTGGCAACGATTGCTGAACGAAGGTTTGAAACTGATGCCTGTTGGCGATTTGGGTTAACTGATCATTCTCGGCCAAGAGCTTGGTTTGTTGGTAGGTGTTATCTAGCTCTTGGTACATGTCATAAAAACGCTGTGATAGTCGGCCAAGCTCATCTCGAGTGCCTAAGCGTTCAATGTTCTTCCGTTGTTTTTTTTCTACTTGCTGTAGTTGTCGATCAAGCCGTGTTATCGGAGTAATCACAGTGCGAGACAGAAGTATGAGTAGTAAAGCGACAGTCACAAACGCAGACAGTGCAAACGATAAACTCAGCTTGTTCCATATGGAATCGAGCTTGTTTTCCAACAGGAATTGCGCCGGATCGACCGTGGCGTATAGTTCTGGAGCAAGCTTGACTGAATGGGTGACATCATTTCCCAAAGAAATCGCTATGGATGTGAAAAACAAGCTGGTTTGGTAGTCGAACTCTATCTGTTTTCTAAGCGCATTAAACTTGTCGAGAGAAACAGATACAACAACAAAGAATACATCGCTTGGTTGATTATTTTCGGTTGGAAAAATCGCTTTTCTATCTACCTTTTCATAGTGAACCAACATCCCTTCGCCTTGGGAGTTTTGAATATAGTTGGTACTCGATGTTGCTAGGGTGTCATGATAGTGCTGGTCAACATACTCCAATATCTTACTGTCAATCTGAGTGCGTGAGTCGTTGCTATTATCTGCGTAGTAACGCAGTTTTCGGTCAGCATTAAGAAGTGCTAAACCCGTATAGCTCTCATCGTCATCTTGCAGGAAATCTATAGCTTCTCGAAGGTTACTAACCAGTTCAAGATCGCGAGATAGATTTTGGTCAGTGAGAAAATAACCTTTCACCATATCGCTTTGGGTCAAGGTGTAAGAGTAGCTATTGAGAAACGAACGAGATTGACGAAAGTATCCCGCTAGTTTTTCCATGTTGAGCTGAAGTGCGTTGTCTTCGCGTTTGATGAAGCTGCTTTTTTGCGTCGAATAAATAATATAGCTAGAAGCCGCGGTACTGATCAGTATCACAGGGGTTATCAGTAGTAAGATTTTAGTACTTAGCTTCATAGTTAATGACAACACTATTTATAATTTAAGCGCGTAAGTTTATGTTACTTAATGCTTACTCGCTATTAATTACACGTAGTTCGATGATTTCCTGTGAAGGGTGTAAGGTTTTGTCTTTATTGATAAAAAAGCCACTAATGAGTTTTTTGTTAGAAATACTTAAGCAGTGGAGGGGATAAGCGTGCCGAATGTGCGAAACAAGTGAATTGTGTTTTAGGCATGCTAGGGTAAGTGTTCTTAGACCGAATAGTATTCGACTAAATGGTGATTTAAGTATTTGGCCTACTGTAGGCCAAATACTTATGTTAGCTAAAAGCTGATACTCGCTCTCAGCTATGACAACTTAACTTGAGTCGCTTTGATATTCTCACTCGGGTAGCAACCTAACACTTTCAGGTGACGAGTAATGGCTGTTAATTCAGTGATTGCTTGCTGCATATTATCTGAATCCAGGTGTGCTTCTAAATCGACATAGAACATCTCTTCCCAAGGGTTACCCATAATAGGACGAGACTCTAGCTTGGTCATGTTGATACCCAAGCGTTGCAGAATCAGTAGTGTCTCGACCAAAGAACCTGCTTCTTGAGAAGTCGACATGATGAGCGTCGTTTTTGCAGGTATTTGAGTTGACACTTCAACAGGCTTACGAGCTACCACGATGAAACGTGTGTGGTTCTCTGTTTGGTTTGCAATGTTGCCCTGAATTGGCTGAAGTCCATAAAGCTTGCCGCTAGACGCATTACCAATTGCAGCAACATCATCACCGTCCAGATCTTTTACCTTCTTCATAGCGTCAGCTGTGCTGGCACAAGACTCAAGGGCTACATCTTTAAGACGGCTCAAGAACTCGCTGCACTGCTGATGTGGTTGTGGGTGCGAGTAAAGTGTTTTGATGTCTTCTAAACGGATATCACTTTTCGCCACTAGGCAGTGTTCGATTGGTTGAGAAAGCTCACCAACGATGTAAAGCGTTGTGTGTTGAAGTAGGTCATACACTTCGTTAATCGAACCTGAGCTGGTGTTCTCAATAGGCAGTACACCGTAGTCGGCATGGCCAGATTCTACCGTAGAGGCTACTTCTTTGAAGTGATTACAGTTTAACTCAATCAACTCCATATTCTTACGACTGAAGTATTCGCGACTCGCAAGGTGAGAGTACGACCCCTTAGAGCCCAAGAATGCAACGCGAGCCAATGGTTTACGACTTTGCGGGTTCGCTAGATTTTGTAAGTATGACTGCTGTAGTAAAACGGAATCTTCGATGATGGTGTGAAATAGCTTGGTAATGTACTGCGCATCAAGTTCGTATTTATCTTTGCCATTGTTGATCAGCTTAACTAATAGTTGTTGCTCTCGTACTGCATCACGAACTGGTTTTGATGTCTCTACCTTGCTTTTAGCAACTTCGATACTTAGCTTGCGACGCTCCGAAAGTAACTTCAGGAGTTCGTCGTCTAAATCATTAAGACGAAGGCGGATATCATCCAGTGAAATTGAGCTGTCAGTCATAAATGTGTCCTTATAAAAAAGCCTCCCTAGTGTGGGAGGCTTCTTGTTCGTTTTTGACTTGTTTTTCTAAAACGACTTAGCCTCCGATTTACGGAAGAAAAAAGAAGTCAAAAATAAACAAAGATTGAGTGTGCATAAAAAGTGATTGTTTTATGAATGTTTAAACACAATAAGCAAGCGAGCTACGAGCGTCAAGCAAAAAAATAGCGCCCTGAGGCGCTATTTTTTAATCTGTTCTCTTTCCTTATTCTACTTCAGCTTCTAGCTCTTCGATTTCAGGCTTTTCAGCGCGGCGCGCTTCTGGTTTATGGCGTAGCTTGTTGAGTTGACGCTCTAGTTTTTGTTCTACTTCGTTGATAGCTACGTAGAGATCATCATGGATTGATGAAGCAACAAGTTGGCCTTTTGGTACGGTTAGTACCGCTTCAAATTTCTTCTTCTTGTTTGGTTCTTCGCTAAAGCTCGCTTGGCAGCCAATGATGTCTACTTGCCATTTATCCAGCTTTTTAAATTTGCTTTCTATGTGATCACGGATTGCAGAGGTAATGTCGATGTTTTTACCAGTGATGTTCATTTTCATAGAAGTTTTCCTCTGTTGTATCCCTCATGGGTTAACTTCAGATTACGACTTTTAGGATTAAAGAATGTGATCTGGTTCTTGTTTTGGTTGAGTGGAATAAGCATTAAAATCAAATGTGATCTTACGCAAGTCTTGATATATTTTTGGTGAAAAATGCTTGTTATCCTTATGAAAAGCGATAACTTGGAGGCAAGGCTTCGCTAAAAATTAAACCAGTTTTTAGGGGCGTCCTACAGCTTATTGAAAGTGCTTGATTGAAAATTGCTCAATAGTATTTTGTGATATAGGTCTCGTGATATATATCGCTACGTAAGCTTCTTCTGAATTAGATAAGCAAAAGCCGAATAAGTCTTCTTATGCGGCTTTTGTGTTTTTAGACTTACCTAATGCCCTTTAGCTCTCCAACTGTGGGATTGATTGAGGCGATCCTAATCGTTAGCGTTCAGTAATCTCGCTGTACCGTCTTCTCGAATGGCATTGATAGCTTGTAATTGTTTATAGATTACGAAGTAGCGATTGATGTTGGCAACATAGGTTACGGGTTCTTTACTCACGTACTTGCGAGTGATGATTTCTACGTTTTTAAACCAGATGTTTGGGTTGTAGCCTTTCTGCTTAGCAAGGCGCCTCATCTTTCTGATCTTAGCGGGACCTGCGTTGTAAGAAGCCAAGGTAAAGTAGATTTGATTGTCGGGTGATATTGCCGGGTCGTCAAAATATCGGTCTTTGATAAAACGCATGTATTTCACACCCGCATGGATATTGTTATCCACCTTATGGATGTTCTTTATGTTGACGTTTTTATCTTTGGCGGTACTTGGTAATACCTGCATCACACCAATAGCCCCACGATGAGAAACTCTGCTTTGATCCAACCCAGACTCTTGGAAACCTTGTGCAGACATCATCAAAGGGTCGAATTCGTATTTACTCGAATACTTTTCAAAGACATCTGACAGCTTAGCCACTCGGTCTATTTTATTTGGGTTGAGTGCTCGACCTAACCAGCGAGTGTTGTCGATGTATTTCTGATAGATAACATTTCCAAGTAGGGTACCTGTTCGTGCAGTCTTGACGTATTTGTTTATCTCTTTCTTTAACTGAGGGCTGTTTTTTCTCAATGCCCATGCTATTTGGCCATTTTCACGTAAGGGCAAATCATGATGCACTTGAATGTTTTCCATTACATCTATCCAGAGCTTTGCTTTGTGGCTGTCCAGAATTGTGCCCTGAATATAACCTTGGTTAACCAACTCTATCAGCTCGTAGTCTTGCAGTGATTCTTCAATGAAGTGGACATGCAGTGGTGGTAAACCTAATTTGTTAAGCTCTTTATTGATTCTTTGTACACTCTCGAAGTAACTCGAGCTTGCACGTATCCACACCTCTTTGCCGCTCAATTGCTTGATTTCGGTGATAGGTTCGGCCTTTTTCCCTGTGATAATGAGTTCTTTACCATCTTTAATCATCGGATCTGAAAAATCGATGGTTCGTAATCGTTTGTCGGTGATCGTTAGGTTCGCGACAGCGACATCACCATAGCCAGATTCTAAAGAGGGAAGTAGATCATCTCGTTGTACGGGGATGATTTGAACATTGAGGTAGGGGTGTTTTTTACGAAGACTTTTTTCAAAGTGGTAGAGCATTTCTGCCACGATGCCTTTTGGCTTACCATCCTCGATGTAATAGAAACCAAGATCGGCAGATACGAGCACTCTAACCGTTCCTTTGGTTTTGAGCACATCCAAATCACCCATGTAAGGCTTATTGCTCAATGGGGACAGTTCTAATGCGTAGGATAATTGGCTAAATAGCGATATCCAGATAAATAATAACAACCTACTCACATCCACACTCCATGTTGATGTTTTGTTAAAAGTTATCTTTTGAAGATACCGTGTATTATGCGATTCATCAAGTTTGCGATATGTGGTCAAAAAAAACGCGCTAGTAAACTAGCGCGCTTTTTGGGTTGAGATGTAAGAAGTTGATTAAGGTAGTGGGTTTAACTCAATCAACTTTTCAGTTCTTAACACAGCATCATCTAGGCCTAGTTGTTTATAAGCTTCTAGCTGAATCTCTAAAGATTTACGCGCAGCAACGGTATCTGGGTAAGTCTTTTGCAACTCTTGTGTTCTGTTAATAGCAGCAATCCACGCTTCGCGACGTAGGTAGAAATCAGCGGTTGCTAAATCATAGTCGGCTAGGCGATTCTTAAGTGCGAACATGCGTTTTTGTGCATCTTCAGCATAGGGGCTGCTAGGGAAACGTTCGAGTAGTCGCTTGAAGTCAGCAAAAGCGAGTTTTACTGGTTCTGGGTCTCGGTCACTACGGTCGATATTAAAAATATCGTGCATGAAGTTTCGGTCTTGCGCCATGTGCGTTAAGCCGCGCATGTAAAGAACCCAGTCTTGTTTCTCATGAGTTGGGTTCAAACGTAGGAAACGTGAAATGGTAGCAAGGCCAAGTGCCAAGTCATCATTTTTGTAGTAAGCGTAAATCAGATCGAGCTGTACTTGCTCAGAATAGGCGCCGAATGGGTAACGTGAGTCTAGGGCTTCTAGCTTTTCTATTGCTGAAAGCCAGCTACCGCTCTGTAGTGATTCTTGAGCGTCAGAGTAGAGAACCGATGGCGGTACATCTGGCACTATCTCTTCACTACTTGAACAACCAACCAAGAGTGATACGGCTAATAGACCCGATAAAGTAAGGTGTTTCATGTCAGGCGTCGATTCCTTGAATTAAATATTTCGTAAGCTTCCGTTACTTTCTAACCAGTAACAGATACAATGATGCAATTATTCTATTTTATCCATACTAATGGGTATTAGTCTCACGGTTTTTAAAAAAGTTCGATATGGCTCAGCAGATCACATTAACAGACACAGTAAAAAGCAGCCAGTTAGGTCAACGTTTAGACCAAGCTGTCGCTGAACTATTTACCGATTTTTCTCGCTCTCGCATTAAAGAGTGGCTTCTTGACGGCAAAATCCAAGTGGATGGCGAAGTTATTACTAAGCCGCGCGTTAAGGTTTTGGGCGGTGAAGAGATCATCTTGCAAGCTGAACTTGCAGATGAAGAACGCTGGGAAGCACAAGATATTCCTCTAGACATTGTCTACGAAGATGATGACTTATTGGTTATCAATAAGCCTCGCGATCTGGTTGTACACCCAGGCGCGGGCACACCGGATGGAACCATACTAAACGCATTGCTTTTCCATTACCCACAGATTGCAGAAGTGCCTCGTGCAGGTATTGTGCACCGTCTTGATAAAGACACAACAGGCCTTATGGTTGTGGCTAAAACGGTTCCAGCTCAAACTCGTCTTGTGCGTGCTCTTGCTAAGCGTCGTATTACTCGTGAATATGAAGCAATTGCAATTGGTAAAATGACCGCTGGTGGTGTTGTAGAGAAAGGCATTAGCCGTCATGCAACTAAGCGTACCTTAATGGACGTAAATGAATTAGGAAAGCCAGCGGTAACTCACTACCGTGTTGCTGAGCACTTCCGCGAGCATACTCGTATTCGTCTACGCCTAGAAACGGGTCGTACTCACCAAATCCGTGTTCACATGTCATACCTTCAGCACCCGCTGCTAGGTGATGTTGCATACGGTGGCCGTGCTCGTATTCCAAAAGGTGCATCTGAAGAACTAACAACAATGATTCGTTCTTTTGACCGCCAAGCACTGCACGCAGTCATGCTTAAATTTGTTCACCCAATTACAGGTGAAGAAGTTGAGTTCCACGCTCCTGTGCCAAATGACATGGTTGTGATGGCTGAAGCGTTACGTGTTGATGCTCGCGAAAATAAAGAAGAAGACATTTAATATGTCGTTGATCATCCCTAACTGGAATGCACCCAATAACGTGAAGGCATTTGCGTCGACACGTGTAGGTGGCTTTTCTACTGGTGCGTATCAAGGATTAAACCTAGGTACGCATGTTGGGGATGATGCTTCGCTTGTTGAAAACAATAGAACTTGGCTTAAGCAGCAAGCGAACATGCCGGCAACTCCGGTATGGCTAAATCAAACCCATTCAACAGACGTTGTTACGGTTTTACAACCTACGGCGGATATTCTTGATGCTGACGGTGCATTTACCACTGCTAAAGGTGTTGTTTGTTCTGCGATGACAGCTGATTGTTTACCTGTAATCCTTACTGATACGAAAGGCACTCAAGTTGCTGCCGTTCATGCTGGTTGGCGTGGTCTTGCTGGTGGAATTCTTGAAAATGCCGTCGCAAAGTTTTCGAAACTAGATTCAGAGAATAAGATCATTGCTTGGCTTGGGCCTGCAATAGGCAAACAAGCCTTTGAAGTCGGCGATGATGTGTTGGAAGCGTTTGTTAGCTTTGACCCTCAAGCTAAGCTTGCATTTAAAGCCAAGCCTGAACAGGGTAAATGGCTAGCGAATATGTCTCAGCTTGCAACGCAACGACTGAACAAAGTTGATGTAACTTCTGTGATAGACTCCAATCTATGCACCTTCGCTGATGCGGATGCGTTCTATTCTTATCGTCGTGATGGCATTACGGGACGCCAAGCTACTTTTATTTGGTTAGAGTAATCTTTAGCTAGTGCAACTAGTCATCCAGCCCATTTATATTTTCATATAAACTCTATTCTTCATTCTTATCCCTTGAAAATCCGCGTTACCGTATCCATCTTCTAAGTATAAGATAAACATATCTAAGAGTAGGAAGGTTGGCATGCGTCTCGATCGATTCACTAGTAAATTCCAAATTGCGATATCTGATGCTCAGTCACTCGCATTAGGTCGTGATCACCAATATATAGAACCTGTACACCTAATGGTGTCTTTGCTGAATCAAGATGGTAGTGCAATTCGTCCATTGCTCACCATGCTGAATATTGATGTGGTTCAATTACGTTCTAAATTGAGCGAAATATTAGACCGAGTGCCTAAAGTCAGTGGCATTGGTGGTGACGTTCAGCTATCGAATGCGATGGGAACGCTGTTTAATCTATGTGATAAGGTCGCGCAAAAGCGTCAAGACAGTTACATATCTTCAGAAGTATTCCTACTTGCTGCCATTGAAGACAAAGGCCCTTTAGGAAACCTACTTAAAGAGCTAGGTCTTACCGAGCAAAAATTATCTCAAGCAATTGAACAAGTTCGTGGCGGCCAAAAGGTCGATGATCCGAATGCGGAAGACAGACGTCAAGCGCTAGAGAAGTTCACCATTGATCTGACGGAAAGAGCAGAGCAAGGCAAGCTTGATCCGGTAATTGGCCGAGATGACGAAATTCGTCGCACTATCCAAGTACTTCAACGCCGTACTAAGAATAACCCTGTCATTATCGGTGAACCTGGTGTCGGTAAAACAGCGATAGTCGAAGGTTTAGCGCAGCGTATTATCAACAATGAAGTGCCGGAAGGTTTGAGAGGCCGACGTGTACTTTCGTTAGATATGGGCTCTTTGATTGCCGGTGCTAAATATCGTGGTGAATTTGAAGAACGTTTGAAATCAGTTCTTAACGAATTATCAAAAGAAGAGGGCAACATCATTCTCTTCATCGATGAAATTCACACCATGGTAGGTGCGGGCAAGGGTGAAGGCTCTATGGATGCGGGTAATATGCTGAAACCAGCATTGGCTCGTGGTGAACTTCACTGTGTAGGTGCAACGACACTCGATGAATATCGCCAGTATATAGAGAAAGATCCCGCGTTAGAGCGTCGATTCCAAAAAGTGATAGTCGATGAGCCAACCGTGGAAGACACAGTCGCAATTCTCCGCGGTTTGAAAGAGCGCTATGAACTTCACCATCATGTAGAAATTACCGACCCAGCGATTGTCGCAGCGGCAACCTTATCTCATCGATACGTTTCTGACCGTCAGTTGCCAGATAAGGCGATTGATCTAATTGATGAAGCGGCTTCGAGTATTCGTATGCAGATCGACTCAAAACCTGAGTCACTAGATAAGCTCGAGCGTAAGATCATTCAGTTAAAGATCGAGCAGCAAGCTCTTACTAATGAGAATGACGAAGCCAGTGAAAAACGCCTTCGAACATTACAAGAAGAGCTTTCTGATAAAGAACGAGATTTCGCAGAGCTCGAAGAAGTGTGGAATGCAGAGAAAGCCGCACTTTCTGGCACACAACACATCAAGTCCGAGTTAGAACAAGCTCGCATGGATATGGATTTTGCAAGACGTGCTGGTGATCTTAACCGAATGTCTGAATTGCAATATGGTCGAATCCCAGAATTAGAGAAGCAGTTAGATCTTGCGACTCAAGCTGAGATGCAAGAGATGACCTTACTACGTAATAAGGTCACGGATGCAGAAATTGCAGACGTACTATCGAAGCAAACAGGTATCCCTGTTTCTAAAATGCTAGAGGCTGAGAAAGAGAAGCTTCTTAAAATGGAAGGTGTTCTGCACAAGCGTGTTATTGGTCAAGCGGAAGCAGTAGAAGTGGTATCGAACGCGATTCGTCGTAGCCGTGCTGGTTTATCTGATCCGAACAAGCCGATTGGATCCTTCTTATTCCTTGGCCCAACTGGTGTTGGTAAAACCGAGTTATGTAAAACACTCGCAAACTTCATGTTTGATAGTGACGATGCAATGGTGCGCATCGATATGTCTGAGTTTATGGAGAAACACTCTGTTGCTCGTTTGGTTGGTGCTCCTCCAGGTTACGTTGGATATGAAGAAGGTGGCTACTTAACAGAAGCGGTACGCCGCAAGCCCTATTCGGTGATTTTGCTAGATGAAGTAGAGAAAGCGCATCCTGATGTATTCAATATATTATTGCAGGTGCTTGATGATGGACGCTTAACTGATGGACAAGGTCGGACCGTCGACTTTAGAAACACGGTAGTGATCATGACTTCGAACCTTGGCTCTTCGAGAATTCAAGAGAACTTCAATACGCTCGATTACCAAGGAATAAAGAATGAGGTGATGGAAGTAGTAGGCAAACATTTCCGTCCTGAGTTTTTGAATCGAGTTGATGAAAGCGTTGTGTTCCACCCATTAGGTCAAGATCACATTCAATCGATAGCCGCTATTCAGCTTGAGCACCTCAAGAAGCGAATGGAAGACAATGGTTATGAGCTTGAAGTCTCGGATAAAGCACTCAAGTTAATTTCTCAAGTCGGTTTTGACCCAGTATATGGTGCACGACCTTTGAAAAGAGCGATTCAACAAAGTGTCGAGAACCCTTTAGCGAAAGCAATATTGGCAGGAAAAATTAATCCAGATAAAAAAGTACAACTATTAGTAAACAACGACCGCATTATTGCTCACCAGTAGTTTAAGTAAGAATTGTAGGTACGATTGGCCAAAATTAAGGTGTAATCGTACCTATTTTGAACGCTTTGTGTGAATTGTGTTCGAACGGTTGCCGATGGCGGTTTTTTTTTGTTTTTGGCCTTGTGCAAAGGATTATTCTCTCTATAATGCGCCTCCGTTGCCAAGGATAACCAAGCGGTTTGAACTGAATAACGAGACGGTGATAAGCATTTAAGATGCTTTGAAAAATTAGCTGGAAAAAGTGTTTGACACTGGAATCCAATTCGCTAGAATGGCCGTCCACTTCGAGAGGCTCCTTATTAAAAGGAACGCTCAACAAGTAAAGCTCTTTAACAATTTAAACCTATCAATCTGTGTGGGCACTCGTTGATGAATATCAAAACGTTTTATCGTTAGATAAACCAGATTCTTCGGAATCAACTTTGGTTTCAATGAACTGAGTGACCAATACAAATAACTACTTTCTCTTGTAGAAAGAAGGTATTTGGCACAGTCAATTCATTATCTTTCTGTTGGAAAGATAATAGCTTTAGAATTACTTTTTGTAGTTTTGAAGTCAGTATTCATTGAGCCGTCAAAATCTTAAATTGAAGAGTTTGATCATGGCTCAGATTGAACGCTGGCGGCAGGCCTAACACATGCAAGTCGAGCGGAAACGACACTAACAATCCTTCGGGTGCGTTAATGGGCGTCGAGCGGCGGACGGGTGAGTAATGCCTAGGAAATTGCCTTGATGTGGGGGATAACCATTGGAAACGATGGCTAATACCGCATAATGCCTACGGGCCAAAGAGGGGGACCTTCGGGCCTCTCGCGTCAAGATATGCCTAGGTGGGATTAGCTAGTTGGTGAGGTAATGGCTCACCAAGGCGACGATCCCTAGCTGGTCTGAGAGGATGATCAGCCACACTGGAACTGAGACACGGTCCAGACTCCTACGGGAGGCAGCAGTGGGGAATATTGCACAATGGGCGAAAGCCTGATGCAGCCATGCCGCGTGTATGAAGAAGGCCTTCGGGTTGTAAAGTACTTTCAGTTGTGAGGAAGGGGGTGTAGTTAATAGCTGCATCTCTTGACGTTAGCAACAGAAGAAGCACCGGCTAACTCCGTGCCAGCAGCCGCGGTAATACGGAGGGTGCGAGCGTTAATCGGAATTACTGGGCGTAAAGCGCATGCAGGTGGTTCATTAAGTCAGATGTGAAAGCCCGGGGCTCAACCTCGGAACTGCATTTGAAACTGGTGAACTAGAGTACTGTAGAGGGGGGTAGAATTTCAGGTGTAGCGGTGAAATGCGTAGAGATCTGAAGGAATACCAGTGGCGAAGGCGGCCCCCTGGACAGATACTGACACTCAGATGCGAAAGCGTGGGGAGCAAACAGGATTAGATACCCTGGTAGTCCACGCCGTAAACGATGTCTACTTGGAGGTTGTGGCCTTGAGCCGTGGCTTTCGGAGCTAACGCGTTAAGTAGACCGCCTGGGGAGTACGGTCGCAAGATTAAAACTCAAATGAATTGACGGGGGCCCGCACAAGCGGTGGAGCATGTGGTTTAATTCGATGCAACGCGAAGAACCTTACCTACTCTTGACATCCAGAGAAGCCAGCGGAGACGCAGGTGTGCCTTCGGGAGCTCTGAGACAGGTGCTGCATGGCTGTCGTCAGCTCGT